>JBEVDE010000078.1:0-19005 GCA_040514175.1 Allosphingosinicella sp.
TATGAATTGCTCGCGACCTGGCTGATCGCGCTGCCGTTCCTCTTGCTCTGGCTGGCCCTCTACCGCCGGCCCCTCGCCTCACCCCGCTGGCGGACCGCGCATTGGGCGCTCGCCTTGCTGATCGCGGCCGACCTTTTAATCACCGCCTTCGACCATGAGCTGTACCGCTTCCTCGGCCTTCGGCTCGGCCCCAATTTCCTCGACGTCTATGCCGACCCCGCGACCCTCGCCGACGGCCTGTTCCTCAACATTCTCGCCCGCGACCGGGGCGGGCCCTTCCTTTCCCCGATCCTGTGCGTCGCCGCCCCGGCCCTTTATCTGTGGTGGGCGGCCCGGACGATCCGCCGGAAGCCCCGGGCCGAGCCTCGCCACGGCCATGCCGCGGCGCTCGCCATCCTCGTCCTGCCGCTGGCGGCCGGCCTCACCGCCTACATGCTCGCCCATGCCCGCTTCCGGCTGTCGCGGCTCGAGCCGGCCCTGTTCGCCATCGTCCGCGATTATGCCTGGCGCTATCAGGACGAGGACCCGCCGGGCGATCCGGTCGCGCTCGGCCGGGCCTGGCAGAAAGCGTGGCTTGCGGGCAGCCTCGACCGGCGCTGGCGTTTCCCGGATCCGGAGCGCCCGTTCATCCGGGAGCCGGCCGACCCGTCCGTCCCGAGCGCCGGGGACCGCTGGAACATCCTCATCATCCAGCTCGAATCGGTGCGGGGGGTCGATACCGGCCATCTCCGTCCCGACCGGAGGCCTTCGCCGACCCCCTATCTCGACGCTCTGGCGGCGCGGCCCGACGCCGCCGTCTGGACCCGCGGCCTCAGCTTCGGCCCGCCGAGCATCAACGGCCGCTTCGCCCTGCAATGCTCGGTCACGCCGTCGTCGCGGCGCTTCATCACCAGCCAGACCCGGACGTCCTTCTACTGCCTGCCCGACGCGCTCAGGCGGCTGGGCTACCGGACCGAGATGTTCTCCGCCGGCGACATCGACATGGATAACAGCACGATCTGGGTGCAGCGCATGTACGATCGGCTCTGGCGCTATCCGCAGGAAGGTCAGCGCGACCGGCAGATCTTCCGCCACGCCGCGACCAGGATCCGGGAGCTCGGGCGGCGGGGGCCATTCCTCGCCACCTTGATCTCGGCGAGCAACCACCATCCCTTCCATTCGCCCGAGCCCGAGCTGGACGTCGCCGGCCACGATTCGGTGCGCGAGCGCATCCTCAACACCGCGCGCTACACGGACGACGTCGTCCGCGAGCTCGTCGAATCGCTCCGCTCCGAGCCTTGGTTCGGGCGCACCCTGATCGTCGTCAACAGCGACCATGGCTACAATCTGGGCGAGCATGGCGGCCTCACCGGCGCCTACAGCCTCTACCGGGAATCGGTCTGGACCCCGTTCCTCATCGTCGGCGCCCATCCCCGCCTTGCCGTGGGGCGGCACGACCAGATCGTCACTTTGCTCGACGTCGCGCCGACGCTCGCCGACCTGCTCGGCCTCAGGGAGCGCAACCCCTGGCACGGCCACAGCCTGCTCTCGGTCGCTCCGGACCGGAGCCTGCGCTTCGGCTTCCGCGATTCCCTGCTCGCCGAGACCGGCGGATGGAGCGCCGTCACCGATCCGGGCGACGGCCGGCCGCGCCTCTTCGACGCCCGCTACGACTGGCTTCAGCGCCGCGACCTCTCCCCCCGCCACCCCGGCCTCGCGGAACGGATGCTGGCCGAGGCGGATCGCGACCGGCGCTTCAACGATTATCTGTTGAGGCACGGCAGGCTCTGGACGCCGGACGCCGGGCGATGACCTCAGGCCGGGCCCAGTTCGACATCGCCTGGCGGCTCGCCCTGCTCGGCTGGCTGGGCTGCGCCGTGCTGCAGATCCTGCTCTACGCGCGCCCCGGGCCCTATGGCGATCCGTTCCTGCTCGAATGGCGGCGTTATTTCTGGCTCTCTCTCTATTTCGAATGGCTCGGCGTCTGGCTGATCGCCGGGCCGATCCTGCTGCTCTGGCTGGCGCTGTGGCGGCGGCCGCTCGGCCCGCGCTGGCGGTACGTCAATCACGCGCTTGTTCTCCTGCTGGCGGCGAACCTCGTCCTCAGCGAATTCGACCATGAGATCCTGCGCTTCCTCGGCACAAGGATCGGCCTGTCCTTCCTGAGCGTTTACGCTCGGACGGCGACTCTCGGGGACGGCCTGTTCCAGGACGTGCTGCTGGCCGACCGGGGCGGCGCCCTGGTGCCGCCGCTGCTGCTCGTCGCCCTGCCCGCCGCCTATCTCTTCTTGGCGCTGCGCACCCTCGGAGCCTCGCCGGCGCGGCGACCGCCCTTCTGGCTCGCGCTGCTCATCGCCCTGGTGCCGCTGGCGGCGCCTCTCAACGGCTGGGCGCAGGCGTCGAGCACCTTCCGGATCCGGCGGACGGAACCGGCTATCCTCGCCCTCGCCAGCGACGTCAGGCTCGGCTTCGAGGACATGGCGCCGCCGCCCGACCTCGACGCCCTCGCCGCCGACTGGCGGAGGCGTTGGCTGGCCGAAAGCGCGGACCCGGGCTGGCGCTTCACCGACCCGCGCCGGCCCTATTGGCGAACGCCGACGGGGCCGGCCGCACCGGAGCCCGGAAGGTGGAACGTCATCTACCTCCAGCTCGAGAGCTTCCGGGGCCGGGACATGGGCTTCCTGACCGGCATCTTCCCTTCGCCGACGCCCTATCTGGATGGCCTGGCCGAGGAGCGGTACATGACGACGGTCTGGACCCGCGGCCTGAGCTTCGGGATGCCGACGATCAACGGCCTGTTCGCCACCCATTGCTCGGTCGCGCCCCATTCGAGCCGGTTCATCACCAGCTTCACCTCGACCCATTTCCAATGCCTGCCCGAAGTCCTTCGCCGCCGCGGCTATCGCGCCGAGATGTTCAATGCGGGCGACACGGACTGGGACAACAGCACGATGTGGCTGAAGCGCTGGTACGACCGGCTCTGGCGTTACCCGCAGGCGCGCGGACGCGACCGGCCGGTCTTCCGGGCCGCGGCGGAGCGGATCCGGGCGCTGGGAAGGTCGGGGCGGCCGTTCTTCGCCAGCGTCGTCTCGGTCAGCAACCACACGCCGTTCAACCCGCCCGAGCCCGGTTTCGAGACGGACAGATATGCGATCCAGCGCCGGCCGAACCTCGATACCACCCGCTATACCGACGACGTCGTGCGGGAGTTCATCGACAGTCTGCGGGGCGAGCCCTGGTTCCAGGACACCTTGCTGGTGGTCGTCGGCGACCATGGCTTCAACCTGGGCGAGCACGAGACTCCGGCCGGCCGGATCAGCCTCTTTCACGAGTCGGTATGGGTTCCGATCCTCATCGCCGGCTACCATCCCCGGCTCGAGCCGGGGCGCCGCGACGGGGTCGCGACCCTGCTCGACGTCGCCCCGACCCTCGCCGATCTGCTGGGCGTGCGCGAGCCGGTGGCCTGGCAGGGCCGCAGCCTCGTCCAGATGGGCAAGCCCGCCAGCCTCGCCTTCGCGGTTCAGGGCTGGAAGTTTGCCGAGACCGAACGCTGGACCATGGTTCAGGCGCCCTCAGACTCGCGTCCCCGACTGTTCGAGCGAAACACGGACTGGTCGCAATTTTTCGACCGCGCCGCCGAAAATCCGGCGGTGGCCGCCGCCCTGGCGAGGCGCGCAGAGCGGGCCGGGCGCCTCAACGACTATCTGCTTCGCCACGATCTGGTCGCGCCGCGCTGAAATCCTCCCCGCGATTTCGCGGGGAGGGGGACCGCGCGGAGCGCGGTGGAGGGGTTCTGCTGAATCTGAAGAACCCCTCCACCACCCTTCGGGTGGTCCCCCTCCCCGGCAAATGCCGGGGAGGATTTAATCGGCCTGAAACCCCGCCAGCCCGAGCGAATGTCGCCCCGCTTTGGCCCAGAGCAGGATCGCCGCGCCGTAGACGGCGAGGCTGACGGCGAGGGCGAGCAAAGGCGGCGAGCCGATCGCGAGCCCGATGGCCGCGGCGAGCGCGGCGGCGGCGACCGGGGCGAGCGGGTGGGCGGGGCCCGCCGTGAATTCGAAGCGCGACCGAAGCAGGCGGCTCCGCGAGGCGGCCCTGACCGAGTGCGCGGCGAGCACCGAGAGGGCGGCTCCGGCGAGTCCGAAGGGCGGGATGAGCAGCAGCGCCGCGGCGATTCCGACGCCGATGCTGACCAGGGTCAGCCTCAGCCCCAGGCCCGGGCGAAGATAGACGAAGACGAGATCGCCGATGCTGAACGCGGATTGCAGGGTTTCGGCGGCCGCGAGGATCGCCATCGCGGCATAAGCGGCGGCGAAGCCCGGCCCAAGCCATTCCAGCAACGGCTCCCCGACGACGACGACCGCGAGCAGATAGGGCAGCTGGAGGACGAGGATCAGCCGGGTCGCGGAGGCGAGCGCCTCCGAGCTCGCGCCCGAGCCGCGGGTGGCGAGGCTCCGGGCGACCATCGGGATGAGCAGCCCGTCGAAGCTCTGCCGCACCTGGCGGAGCGGCGCCACGATCTGCCGGGCCATTCCGTAGAGGCCCGCCGCCGCCTCGCCGAGCAGAATCCCGACCAGATAGAGGTCGGCCCGCATGTAGAGGGTGTTGACGAGGTCGGTCGAAGCGTTGCTCGCGGAGCACCGCAAGATCCGGGCGAAGGCTCCGGCCGCGGGGCGATAGCCGGCCAGGCGAAACCCTCCGAATTGCCGGCGGGCGCCGATGATCGCGTAAGCGAGCGCCGCGAGTGTCCCGAAGCCATAGCCGATCGCCAGCCCCTCGGCCTTCCACCCGAGCCACCAGGCGAGGCCGCCGCCGGCGAGGAGCGCCCAGGGCTCGACCACGCTGCGCGCGACGACCTCATAGCGTATCGCCTGCTTCCACCGCGTCGCCGCCAGGAACAGGTCGAGCAGGGCCTGGCCGGCCGCCATCGGCGCCAGCAGGATGAGGGCGGCCGCGGTGGCGGGGGCGAGCAGGGCCGAGGGAAAGGCGAGGGCCGCCGCCACGACCAGCAGCGACAGGATCAGGGTCGTCCCGGCGACCAGCAGGGCGAGGTCGATCAGCCGGTGAGCGGCCGGGCGCGACGGCTCGGCGGGATCCTCCTCCAGCAGCTGGAAGGCGGTCTTCTTGGTGCCGAGGCTGCCGGCGGCGACGATCAGCTCGACCGTGGCGACGGCGACCGCGAAGGCGCCGAAGGCGGCCGGTCCGAACAGCCGCCCGGCGGCGAGCAGGAACAGCAGCCGCGCGGCGAGCCGGACCATAAAGCCGGCGGCGCTCGCCTGAGCGCCGCGCATGATCAGCCGTTCGCTCCCTGCCCCCACGCCCGGCCGATCCCCCATGACAAGTTTCGCTTGTATCTCCGCGCGGGCGGGAAGACCAAGAGGCGATGGAGGCTTCCGGGGAGCAGGACGGGCGGCGGGTGGCGATCTTCCGTTCGCCCCTGTTCAACCCGTCCGAGACGTTCGTCACAGGCCATGTCGCCGGCCTTCGCCGCTACCGCCCGATCCTCGTCGGCCTGGTCAGGAAAAGCGGGGAATGCCCGACCGCAATTCCGCTCCTGCTTCCGCGCTCGCGGGGCGAGCGCCTCGCGCTGACCCTGGCGGGCCGGACCGGGACGCTCGGCCGGCGGCTCGGGGCGGAAGGGCCGCGGCTCATCCACGCCCATTTCGGCACCGACGGGCTGCTCGCCTTGCCGCTCGCCGAGCGGCTCGGCATCCCCCTGGTGACCACCCTGCACGGCTTCGAGGTCGGCCGCCGCAGGCTGTCCATGCTGCTGTCCGGCCGGCTGTCCTGGATCCGCTACGCTCTGCTCAGGCGCCGGCTCATCGAGCGGGGCGACCGCTTCCTCGCCGTTTCGGACGCCGTCCGCGCCCGCGCCGTCGCCGCCGGCTATCCGGCGGAGCGGATCTTCACCTTGCGCAACGGCGTCGACACCGACTTTTTCAGCCCCGCCCCCGGAACGCCGGACCCCGGCCTGATCCTCCACGTCGGCCGGCTCGTGGAGAAGAAAGGGACCCGGCTTCTTCTCTACGCGCTCAGGACTGTGCCCCAGGGAAAGCTCGTGATCATCGGCGACGGGCCGGAGCGGCGATCGCTCGAGGAGCAGGCGCGCCGTCTCGGACTCGCGGACCGGATCCGCTTCCTCGGCCGGCAGCCGCCGGATTCGGTTCGCGACTGGATGCGTCGGGCCTGGCTCCTCGCCGTGCCCAGCGTCACCGCCCGCGACGGCGATTCAGAGGGTCTTCCGACCGTCATTTGCGAGGCCGCCGCGACCGGCCTTCCGGTCGTCGCTTCGATCCATTCGGGCATTCCGGAGGCCGTCGCCGCCGACGAGACCGGACTGCTCGTGCTCGAAGGCGACGTCGACGGGCTTGCCCAGGCGATCTCCGCCTTGCTCGACAACAGCCGGCTCCGGGCGCGCATGGCGCCCGCGGCCCGGCGCTTCGCCGAGGATCGCTTCTGCCGCCGCCGCCAGATCGACCGGCTCGAGGCGCATTACGACGCGCTGCTGGCATGCGCCTGACCTATCCGGTCCTGTGGTCGCGGCTCGGCCGGGACGCCAGCCAGGAGCAGAGCGTGAAGACGGCCGCGGCCCTGGCGCGGCAGGGCCTCGAGGTGGCTCTCCTCCTCCCGCGGGGCCGGAGCGACCCGGAGCTCGGCGCCCGGGATCTGCGCGCCTGGTTCGGAGTCGAAGGCGATTTCCAGGTTTCGCAGGTCCGGACCCCGTGGGGCGGCCCGAATCTGGCCTCTTCCTGCCTCTGGCTCCTCCAGCTGTTCCGGTCGGGCCGGGTCCGGTCCGCCGATCTCCTTTACTCCCGGGCGCCGGCGATGATCGGCGCCGGCCAGATCTGCCCGATCCCCTTTGCCACCGAGCAATATCGGCTCTGGCCCGACGAATGGCCCTTCCTTCGCCGCCACGTCCGGCGGACGGCGGGCCATCGCCGCTGCCTCGGCTACATCCTCCATTCGGAACATGCCGCGCAGAGCTACCGGCGGGCGGGGGTCCCCGAAGCGCGGCTGCTCGTCGCCCACAACGGCGCCGATGGCGGCGCTCCGCCCGGCCGCGCCGTCGCGCGCGAGCGGCTCGGCCTGCCCGCCGGGGCCGCCATCGCCGTCTATGCGGGACGCGTGAATCCCCGGAAGGGGCTCGACCAGGTCCTCGCCCTGGCCGCGCTTAGGCCGGAAGTCCTGTTTCTGCTGGTCGGCTCCGAAGGGGAGGGGCCGGTCGAGGTCGAGGCGAGGCGGCGGCCGAACGTCCGGATCGTCGGCTGGCAGGGCCCGGAGCGCCTGCCCTCCTACCTCGCCGCCGCCGACCTTCTCCTCATCCCGGCGTCGAGCGAGCCGCTCGAACGGTTCGGGAGCAGCGTCCTTCCTATCAAGACCTTTGCCTATCTCGCCGCCGCGCGCCCGATCCTGGCGCCGCGCACGCCCGACCTTGCGGGCCTGCTGGTCGACGGCGGCAACGCCTTGCTGGTCGATCCGGGCGATCCCCGCCAGGCCGCCGGCGCGCTCGACCGGATCCTCGGCGATCCGGCTCTCGCCGCCCGGCTGGGCGCGGGCGCCGCCGGGACCGCTTCGCTTTTCGGCTGGGACTCCCGCGCCGAGCGCATCGCCAGCTTCCTTCGCCGCCGCCTCGCCGAGGCTCAGCCGTCCGGATAGAGGGCGACGGTGATTCCGAGCAGCCCGAACCGCGAAGGCGCGGCCCAAGCCCCCGATCCAGGGCGCGCATTGCAGCAGGTGCCGGTCACCTTGTGCACTGCAGCAGGTGCCTGTCACCTTGTGCAATGCAGCAGGTGACAGGCACCTTGTGCGCTGCAGCAGTCTGAGCCTTGGGCCGGGACGAAGATCCGTCCTCCTGCGCTCTAACCGTCCGAATAGAGGGCGATTGTGATGCCGAGCAGGCCGAACAGCGAAGGCGCGGCCCAGGCGCCGATGAAGGGCGCGATTAGCCCCGCCGCGGCGGCGACCGCAAGCACCCCGTCGCCGACGATGAAGGCGGTCCCAGCGGCGATCGGATAGATGAGCAGGGCCCAGGACGGCCCCGTCCGGCTCGACGCCAGAGCGAGGGGGAGGGCGAGGATCAGCATGACGAGCGGCGCCAGCGGCTCGGCGAAGCGCCGCTCGATCCTTGTCTCGAACCGGGCTGGGCCCTCGCTGACCGGAGCCTCGCCGGCGAGCGCCCGCCGGGCCGCCTCGGCCGGCAGGTGCGGCACCGGCGCGAACAGGGCTCTCGCCTCCTCGCGGCCGAAGCGCGCGGGCCAGAAGGCCTCCGGCGCGGAGCTGCGCTCCGGGCCGCGTCGAGTCAGGCGCACGGTCGTAACGCCGGCGAGGCGCCAGCCTCCGGGGGCTTCGCGCCCGATCTTCGCCGACAGGCGCGCGCTGAGCAGGCCGCTCGAATCGCGGCGGTAGACGCTGATCCCGCGCAGCTCCCGGCCGTCGTCGGCCACCCCCCGCGCGCTCGCGATCTCGCCGCCGATCCGGAACCAGCGCACCCGCGAAGCCGGGCGCGGATCGCTTTCCAGCCACCAGGCCGCGAGCCGCGCCTCCGCCCGCGGCGTGGCATATTCGGCGAGAAAGAAGCTCGCCGCCGCCACTCCGGCGGCGATCGGAACGAACATCAGCGACAGCCGGCCGAGGGAAATTCCGGCCGCGCGGATGGCGACCATCTCGCTGAACCGGCTGAGCCGGAGCAAGGCCAGCATCGAGCCCGCCAGAGCGGCCAGCGGAAGCACCTGCTGAAGGAGCAGAGGCAGGCGCAGCATCGCATAGCGGGCCATGTCGCGCGCGCCGAAGCCGCGCTCGACGAAATCGTCGCCATGCTCGACCATATCCACCATCTGGAAGGTCAGCGTCAGTCCGGCCGCGCAGGCGGCGATCCAGAGCGCGACCCGGCCGGCCGCATAGGCGCCGATCGTGCCTCCGGGCAGCCGCTTGCCGGCCGCGCGCCGCGGTTCGGAGGACCGCTCCCTGAAAGCCCAGGGCCGAAGCAGGGGAGTCAGCGGGCCGTGGCTGGGAAGGTGCCGGCTGACGAGGAAAAGCCACAGGACCAGCGCCGCGATCCCGGCTTCCAGCAGGCCGAAGGCGATGGCCGGGGGCGGGCTTCCGTCGAGCGTCATCTTCTTGGTGAAGTTGACCGCATGGTGGAAGAGGATGAGGAGGAAGCCCGCCAAGCCGATGCCGAGCCCGCGCCGGGCCTTCTTCACCGACAGCGCCAAAGGCAGCGCCAGCAGCGGCAGGAGAAGCACGCTGAACGAGCGCGCGATGCGGCTGTGCAGCTCGGCGCCGACCGCTGCGGCGGGGAGGCCGCGGCGGCCCGTGCGGCTCTCCTCGATCAGCTCGTCGAGCGTGAGCTCCTTCTGGTCGTTGCCGCGCGGCCTGGCGCCGCCGCCGGCCCGCATCGGCTCGCGCAGCTCATAGCGCCGGAAGGCCAGCTGCAGCGGCCCGCGCCGCGCCGCCTGGGCATTGTCCTCATAGCTCACCACCTTTTCGAGGGCGACCTCGAGCAGCGGCGTGTGCGGCGAGCGGGTCAGGGCCCCCGAGCGGGCGGTCAGCACCTGCTCGCCGCCACCGGGCAGGGCGCGGTGCAGGAACAGGCCCTCGGCGCGGCCGCCGCCGATTCGCTCGAAGCTCATCGTCACCCCTTGTGCCGGCTGGTAGAAAGCGAGCGGCTTGAGGTCGCTGATCCGCGCTTCCTCGAGCGCCCGGGCGGTGAGCAGCCGGAAGCCGTAGCGCCCGCGCGGCTCGAGCCAGGCGTTGGCGACGAGGGTCGCCGCCGCCACCACCAGCGCCGCCGCGGTCAGCGGAAGCGCCAGCCGGCTCAGCGACACCCCGCTGGCGAGCATCGCCTCCAGCTCCAGCGCCTCGTCGCGGTCGGCAAGCATGACGACCAGAGCGACCATGAATGAAACCGGCAAGGCGAGGCCGAGATAATAAGGGAGGAGCTGCGCCATGATCGGAAGGAACAGGCCGAGATGAGCCCCCGACGCGGCCATCTCCTGGGCCACCCGAAGCCCCCGTTCGAGCAGCATCGCCGCCGTGATCAAAAAGAAGGCGAAGACGAACGGCGCGACGAGACCGCGCAGCAGATAGAGATTGATGAGCCCCGGCAGGACGAGGCGGCCCCTGCTCCGGGGCGCCGGCAATATCCCCCCTGCGCCGCTCATCGCCCTCTCCGTGTCGATCCGGGCCGCCGCGGCGAAATAAGCCTCTCGTCATCCACCGCATGCCCGTTCTAAGAGAATGTCGGAAGAAAGCGAGAGGAGCGGCACCAGAGGGATGGGGTGGCGGGCGGTTCTGAACTTCGGCGCCCGTCGGGACCCGGCCGGCCGGCTCGCCGGACTCCCCCTCGCCGCCCGCGCGGCGGCCGAAGCGGTCGCGGCCGGAGCCTCCGAGATATGGCTCGCCGTCGAGAAAGGCGAATTGCCCGAATCCTTGCGGTCGGAGATGGAGCGGATCTGCGCCGGAACCCGGTTCCGGCTCGTCGCCGCCCGCGACGTTCGAAATGAGCTGGAGCTGGCCGGCTACCCGCCGACCGTCCGTCTGTTCTGCGATCGCTACATTCTCCTCGCCGGCCGCCTTGCCCGATTCGCCGGCGGCGATAGCGCTCGGCTTCAGTGTGGGGGCGAAGTCGTGGCCGAGCGGGCAGGATCGGGCGCCGAAACGGCGGCGGAGGCCGATGTCCTCGATCTCGAACGGCCCGCGGCCGCCGCCCGCAAGGTCCTCGAGGCGACCACCAAGCCCAGCGACGGGATCGTCTCGCGCTGGCTCAACCGTCCAATCTCGCAGCGCCTGTCGGCCGTCCTTCTCCACATCGAGGGGATCAGGCCCTGGCACCTCACCATCGTCACCGCGACGATGGGCCTCGTCATGTTCGTCTCCTTCCTCCAGCCCGGGCCCGGCGGACTGATCCTCGGCGGGATCCTCTTCCACGTCGCCTCGGTGGTCGACGGCATCGACGGGGAGATCGCGCGCGCGACCCATAGAAGCAGCGAGCGCGGGGCGATGCTCGACAGCGCGGTCGACATGGTCACCAACCTGCTCTTCTATCTGGGCGTGACCGTGTCGCTGGCGCGGCTCTACGGGCCCGAGCATCTCCTCGTCGGCGGCTGGTGCCTGCTGCTCGCGATCATCGGTCTGCTTCTGATCCGGATGCTCGCCAACAGCGCCGGCGACCGCGGCAGCTTCGACATCGTCAAGGTCCATTACCGCACCCGCTACCCCGACGGCATTCCGGCGAAGATCACCAATTTCCTGGTCGCCATCACCAGCCGCGACTTCTTCGCTTTCGGCAACGCGCTCATCATCCTCTCCGGCTGGGGGATGCTGGTGACCTGGCTGCTGGCGATTTTCGCGACGATCTGGGTCGCCTACATCTTGATGGCCGTGCCCGCCATCCTTCGCACCGAAAGGTCCGTCGACGGGGTCGTCGCGGCGCCCGCCGCGCTCACGGATATTTGAGCTTCACCCTCGTTCTCGTGCCCGATCGCGGCACCGGGATCCGGACCGAGCCGAAATTGGGCATGCCGAGAAAGGTCGGCGGATTGTTGGAGAAGCCGAACCCTTCGGACGGCAGGCCCAGCGCGGTGCGGTCGAAGCCCCGGTCGGAATCGGCGTCGTGATAGACGGCGAGCGCGTAGATTCCGGGCTTGGGCACATGAATGCAGACGTCCGTCCTCCCCTGGCGCGCCGGCACCCGGCCGACGTAGAGCGATCCGCGCCTGGCGAGAAATTTCCGGCGGACGTCGGTGTAGAGCGTGACGGCGATCAGCCCGCGGCTCGATCTGACGTTGTCGACCTGGACGTGGAGGCGGGTGGCGCTGGGGGTGCCGGTGCAGTCGGGCTGGGCCGGGGCGGCGAGGGCGAGGAAGGCGGAAAACAGCATTGGGGCGGGGATAACCGACTGCCTCGGCTTCGTAAATTCCTCCTCGGCGGCTTTGGCGAATCACGCCGCGGCTCAGCGATTAATTTTCCTCCTCGCCGCGATAAGCCTCCCGCTCCTCCGCGACGCCTCGCCGTCTGCGCGCGTCGTCTATATGCCTGACAAGCACGTCGCCAATTCGCGACTGCCAGCCTTTGCCGCCAGCACGGAAGTGTTCAATTACGTCGGACGGCAATCGCAGCGTGACCTGCTTCTTCGGCTCATTACCCATCGGCGGGCGCCCGCGCCGCGTTAGGGTCCCCGCAGCCGGACGAACCACTTTGCCGGCAACGGCGATTTCTGCCCTGTCCCACACTTCATCCGGCCACTCGCAAGCCTCGTCGGGATCATTCGAGCTGGGCTTCATATTTCCTTTGTTCGCGCTCATTCGCTTTTCTCATGGAGATAATGTGGCGAGCTTTGCCGCGAGGGGTCCACACCACTGCAACCATCCGGCCGTGGAGTAGTCCAAACGTCTGGAAGCGCGTCTCACCATAATCTTTCCGGTCGTCCTCGATTGTGATCGCGGTACCGGCGAAAACGTGAACGGCATCCTCGAAATCCACCCTCCGATGTTCGAGTGTCCACTCACGCTTCTCAGCGTCGTAGGAAATCTCCACTGATCATCACAACTTTCTTCCACGGACGGTTGCGACTTGGCCCCTAATTACGTAGTTACATAATCTGGGCATCGTTTCAAGCGAGGAATTTTGGGCGCGCTGGCAGCTGTCGCCGAAACCGTATACACAGTTCCCATGGGGGAGCCACGCCAGCTCGACTTCATCATGATCAAGCCGTCGCATTATGACGACGACGGCTATCCCATCACCTGGTGGCGCGGGCTCATCCCGTCCAACTCGCTCGCCGCCCTGAACGGAATCGCCGCCGACTGCGCCGAGCGGCAGGTACTCGGCCCGGGAGTAGCGATCAGTCTCACCGTCTATGACGAGACCAACCGTCATATCGTCCCGGCGAGGATCGTCCGCGATCTTCGCCGCCGCGGCGCGAAGGCCCTGATCGGTCTCGTCGGGGTCCAGTCCAACCAATATGACCGAGCCCTCGATCTCGCCCGCGAGTTCCGGGCGGCGGGGCTTCCGGTGATGATCGGCGGCTTCCACGTCTCGGGCTGCCTGTCGATGCTCAAGGAAATGCCGCCGGAGATAAGGGAAGCGCTCGACCTGGGCTGCTCGATCTTCGCCGGAGAGTGCGAGGAGGGTCGGCTCGACGAGGTGCTTCGCGACGCCTGGAACGGCCGTCTGAAGCCCGTCTACAATTATCTGAACGACCTGCCGAGCCTGGCCGGGGCGCCGGTGCCGATGCTTCCGCCGAGCGCGCTCAAGGGCTATGTCGAGGGCTGGTCGAGCATGGACCTTGGCCGCGGCTGCCCCTTTCAGTGCAGCTTCTGCACGATCATCAACGTCCAGGGGCGCAAGAGCCGCTTCCGGACCGCCGACGACCTCGAGGCGATCGTCCGCGAGAATGCGGCCCAGGGCGTCAAGGCGCTCTTCATCACCGACGACAATCTCGCTCGCAACCGGCATTGGGAGGAATTCTTCGACCGGCTGATCGCGCTCCGCGAGAATGAAGGGATCAAGGTCAACCTCACCCTCCAGGTCGACACGCTCTGCCACCTTATCCCCAATTTCATCGACAAGGCCAAGCGCGCCGGGGCGATGCGGGTGTTCATCGGGCTCGAGAACATCAACCCCGACAACCTCCTCGCCGCCAACAAGCGCCAGAACAAGATCACCGAATATCGACACATGCTCCAGCAATGGCACGAGCGCGGCGTCTTCACCTTCGCCGGCTACATCCTCGGTTTCCCCGCGGACACGAAGGAGTCGATCCTTCGCGACATCGAGATCATCAAGCGCGAGCTGCCCTTGGACGTGCTCGAATTCTTCATCCTGACGCCGCTCCCCGGCTCCGAGGACCATCGCCGGATGCACGAGGCGGGCGAATGGATGGATCCCGACCTCAACAAATACAATCTCCACCACCGGGTCAGCCATCATCCGCGGATGAGCGACTCGGAATGGGACGAGGCCTATCGCGCCGCCTGGAAGGCCTATTTCACCTGGGACCATATGGAGACGGTCGCCCGCCGCCACGCCCGGCTGCCCGCCAACCGCCCGAAGAAGGCGCTTCAATATCTTACCGACTTCAAATTGATCTACGAGATCGAGGGCCTGCACGCGCTCGAGGGCGGGGTGTTCCGCCGCAAGCGCCGCCGGGCGCGCCGGCCCGGCTTCCGCCGCGAGCCGGCCGTCACTTTCTATCCCCGTCACGTCGCCGGCAGCGCGGCCAAGGTCTTCCGCTACCTGCGCGGCTATCTCCGGGCGAAGGCGCTGATCCGGCGCATCCTCGCCGACCCCGCGCGCTACGACTATACCGACATCGCCCTCCAGCCGCCGACGGCGGACGAATTCGACTCGCTCGACCTGTTCCAGGAGACGACGGGCGGCGCCGCCGCGGTGGCGAAGAAAATCCGCCAGGACGTGGTGATCGAGGAAGCGAGAGCGGTCCGCGCTTGAGTACATGCCGAATCCAGGAACACGGCGGCTCGAGCTGATTGGCGACGGTGTTCATGGATCCCGGATCAAGTCCGGGATGACGATGGAGGCTATACCGGGGCGGCCGGCGGGGCGCCCGCCACCCCGGCCAATCGCTGCTCGTCCTCGATCATATAATTTCGCGTCAGCGGGGTCGCCTCGCGCCGTCGCACATATTGGAGCTGGTAGACGCCCATCGCGGCGTCGCGGAACAGGGTCAGCGAGGCGGCGAGGTAGAATTGCCAGAGCCGGTAGAAACGCTCGTCATACATGGCGACGATCCGCTCGCGATTGGCGGTGTAGCGCTCGTACCAGTGGCGGATGGTGTGGACGTAATGGAGCCGCCAGGTCTCGCAATCGGCCATGATCAGTTTCTCCTGCTCGCTGGCCGCGACGATCTCCGACAGAGCCGGCAGATAGCCGCCCGGGAAGATGTATTTCTGCATGAACTTGTCGGTCGTTCCCGGCCCGCCGAGCCGCGCCATCGTGTGGATCAGGGCCACGCCGTCGTCGGCCAGAAGCGCCCGGACCTTGCGGAAATAGGCTCGGTAGAAGGGCTGGCCGACATGCTCGAACATCCCCACCGACGCGATCCGGTCGAACCGTCCGGCGACATCGCGATAGTCGACCAGCTCGAACCTGACCCGGTCCGCGACTCCCGCGTCCGCGGCGCGCCTTCGGGCGACTTCCAGCTGCTCCTTCGACAGAGTTATCCCGAGCACGTCGACGTCGGCCACCTTGTAAAGATGGAGCGCGAGGCCGCCCCAGCCGCAGCCGATGTCGAGCACCTTCAGCCCGGGCCGGAGCCGCAGCTTCGAGGCGACGTGTGTCATCTTGTCGAGCTGCGCCTGCTCGATGCCGTGCGCGAGGTCGGTGAAATAGCCGCAGCTGTACTGGAGATTGGCGTCGAGGAAGAGGCGGTAGAAATCGTTGCCGACGTCGTAATGGTGAGCGACGTTCCTGCGCGCCCGGTTGCGCCAGTTGAGCGAGCCGAGCCAGTGGCCGAGCTTGCCGCCTTTCTTCAGGAACTTGTTCGAGCCCGCGCTGTCCTCCCATTTGTGGCTGCCGCGAATGATGTTGACGAGATCGAGTATGTCGCCCTGCTCGATCAGCAGCCGTCCGTCCCGATAGGTCTCGGCCGCGCCGAGGCCCGGATCGCGCAGGATGTCGCGGACGACCTTCCCGTCGGCGAGGCGGACGGTCACCGGAGCGAATTCGTCGTCCGGCCGGCCGTAGCGGAAGGTCCGCCCCTTATGGTCGATGACCTTGAGCTCGCCCCGGCTCACGTAGCCGGTCAGCATCTTGTCGAGCAGCCACATGCCAATCCCCCCGGTCGCCAGCCGGCAATGCACCGGAAGGCGGCGCCGGGTTCAAGCTCTTTGTGAGCCGCCCTGCGGAACCCTGCGCTCCGATGGCCTGCGACCTCGCTTCCCCCTCTCCTCTGGAGGGCGGCGTAAGCTCGCGCGATCCGGCTGGAATCGGGATGTCCAAAGCCTCTCGACGCCCGGCTTCGCCTCGGCCATGGAGCCCGCATGACGGCGATTGCGCGTAACGACAGGGCCGCCGCGGCGAGAGAAATAGAAGCTTTCATAATCAAGTTTCCGCACGTCTTAGGCGGTGCGGACATCTACAATCTGGACTTCGGCACCCCGGCCGTGCGGATCGGCATGATCGCGGCGGCTCTTTCTGGCTTGGTGGACGAGCAACGCCGTCCCACCGTTCGTCGCTACGTCGTCATCGCGCCGCCTCAATCCGATGTCGGGGCATGGGCGGATTCGGTCTGGGCGCAATTTGTCGACGCCTTTCAAGTGCTCGCGGGACGCGAGATGACTCCGCCGGAGGCGCGGGTGAGGCGCGCCATGATCGAGGTGATCGCGGCTCCCGATCGGCGCCACAAGTCGTTAGTTGACATTGTTGCAGCCGTGGACGGGCAATCGGCAGTCATCGTAGCCGACGCCGCCAGCTACCGCGACGACGACGTCGCAACCTATATCGCGCCGGGCGCGGCGGTCCCCAACCAGTGGCAAGATGTCTGGGTCCCGCAGGTTCACGCCCTGGCCTCAGCACTGACTGCGGTCGTCCGAGGACGTCCGCTCTATGCGGCAATCGATACGGGCGAACTCAGCCCGCATCGCCAAGCGCTGGAGGAGCTCCTGCTGTCGATCGACGGTTGCGGCGTTATGGGATCGAAAAGCGACGAGAGCCCGGAGACGTTCCTTGCGCGGAGTGCGGACCAGTGGATCGCCTGGATTGGCGAGGGGCGCCTAGGCAGGGCGCTTCAGGGCGTGGACGCGCTTCCGACCTCGCTTGATCGCGACAAGGCGTTTCTGCGGGCACAGCTTTTGAACCGCGCGGGCCTTGCCAATCAGGCGCTGCAGATTATCCGCGATGAACTCGTCGAAGGCTCAGATCCCGACGCTATCACCCTCGTCAAGCTCGCGCGTATCGCCCAGGATGCTGGAGCCTCCGCGTTGGCGTCGCAGCTGCTTGAGCGGGCGATCGGCACGCTCGATAGCCAAGAATATCTGGAAAGTGCCCTAAGGACCGCAAGCGAGGCCGATTTGCCCGAGCTCGAAGATCGGATCGCCCATCGCCTGGAAGCCCTTTTCCCCAAGAGCCCGGGCCTTGGCCAACGTCGCTTGCAGGCGATCGTATCCGTCGGAGATTATGCCGGTGCGGCCGAATTCGCCCGTAACGACCTCGATGACGTCGAGAGAGCCGGTTTTTATGCCGCGCTGGCACGTCATTTCACCTCCGTCGATGCGCCCGATTATCAGGCCCTGATCGATGAAGCCGATGATGATACAGCCCTTTCCGAGGCGTATCGGATGGCCTGCGTCGACGACGCTATCAAGCGCAGCTTACCGGTTCATGCACTAAGCCTGGTGCTTCCGCTCCCTTCTACGGACGCTCAGGCCGAGCGTGGCGAGCGACTGCTGCTCAGGACTCTCAACGATCTGTTGCTCGTCGCCGGCAGGAATAATGTCTGGCCGGTCGATCACGATCGATTCGAGGCCGGCGTATTGGCACTCGTCGAGCGGCTGGCGGACGACCCGAACAAACGGTCGTTGCGTGTTCAGCTCGTTCAACTGCTGGAACCTGCGGTGGCCGGGACGGCCGGCCTCGCCATGCTGGCGATGATTGTGCTGCATCTCGCGTCGCGGCCTGTCGCCCTGCACAAGGGCCGTTCGTTGGGGACCGCGAATATGGAGTGGCTCCTCCAACATGAGGAGTTCATCGAAGCCGCCTTCAGCTGGATGAAATCGGAGGAACCCCTGGTGATCGGCCGGTCCCGACTGCCGGCGGAATTGTTGACGGAATCGGCGGACGAGGTGCTGTCCGGCATCGCCGACTTTCTTACCGTTGCCCCAACTGGAACGCAGGCGGATGAACAGGCCCATCTGGCCTGGCTCGCGCTCGGATCGGCGATCGCACCGCACGCGTCGGACCCGGATTATGATTTGAGGCTTATTCGTCTGGCGGCGGGCAAGCTCGCTAGCACGGGGGCGGGGCAGCAGGCTCGAGATCTCGCCGAGCTGGCCCTGATGGACGGCGCCCGTTCAGCTCGCCGAAGGCGACTCGGTTGGTTCGCAATGGCCGATGTCTATGCACGCGGGGGCAACATGATCGAGGGTCTGCTGGCCCTCGCCTGTACGCTGGCGGCGGATGATCGCGCGGACGAAGAACAAGCGTTTCAGGAAATCACCGCCGTTGCTCGGCTGTTGCGCGACTGCGGGCTACATCGGGATGCCCGCACCGCGATCGAGCGCGCGCGTAAGCTGCTCGACCGAATGGGCTTGAGCGACGCCTATGGGCACCAGCTCGACACGTTAGAGCTACAGATCCGCGTCGCCGCTTTCCGCATGGGCGATCATGACGAGGCCGAACTCGAGCAGCTGCTGGCGGATGTCGTTGCGAATGGAAAGGACGTATTGGGCCACCATGCCCCGACGGGACCGGCCGGCGCGATGCTTGGGCAGCTGCTCCGCGTTGCAAGGGAGCGGAAGCTTGATACCGCCGGAGCTGAAGCGGTGTTTGCCGAATTGCGCAGCCACGCGGCGGGACGATTAGGGGATCTCCTCACGACAATGTCGGCAGGGAAACCGACCGCCGCCGAGTTGCTAACCGTGATACATGGGGCGGGCGCCGCCCGCTATTCCAACGATGTCGGATTCGACATGCGCAACATCGCGATCGTGGCAAGCCGCGCGCTGGCAGATGACGAGTTGCTGCGCGACGTCGAAGCCACCTCCTTCGTCCTGGATTCGCTCGCCGATCGGGCCGTGGCACTGCCGGGATGGGATGAAGCCGCGATTCCGGCCGCCGCGCCATCTATGGTCGGGGAAACCGCCGAGATCGCGCGCGATGTTTCGAAAGCCGGAATCAGCGTCGTCCAGGCGGGCTTCGACGAAGCCGGCCGGCTGGTCCGAGTGAGCACGGTGGGCGGTCTAATCGAGGAGCCCGTGCGCGAGGCGGAAGATCTCATTCTCGAAAAGCGGATGAAGCAATGGGCGGCGGAGTTTCCCTATGCCTATGGCATTGATGAGAGCACCGCCAATC
>JBEVDE010000086.1:0-10839 GCA_040514175.1 Allosphingosinicella sp.
ACCGCGATGATGCCGTCGGCGCCTTTCTCGATCGCCTTATGGGCGAAGCGATCGTTGATGATATCGTGGAGGGTGATTCCGCCCCAGCTGTGCACGCCCTGATTGACCTCGACCAGGGCCCCCAGCGAGGTGATCACGATCGGCACCTTCCACTTGGCGCAGGTCGCCATGTCCTGCTGGAGCCGGTCGTTGGAGCGGTGGACGATCTGGTTGACCGCATAAGGCGCGGACGGCGTGTCGGGATTGTCCCGGTCCCAGGCGGCGAGCTCCTCGGTGATCCGGTGAAGCCATTCGTCGAGCAGGCTCTGCGGCCGCGCATTCAGCGCCGGAAAGGAGCCGACGATCCCCGCCTTGCACTGGGCGATGACGAGGTCCGGGTTGGAGACGATGAAGAGCGGCGCGCCGATCGCGGGGAGGCGCAGGCGCTGGAGGACGGTGGGAAGGGTCATTGCGCCGCCTTAACGGAAGGCGTCCGCTTGGCAAGCTCGCCGGATTACGCTCAGCCCACCAATATTCGGGTCAGGAATTGGGTCCCGGCAACTTCGTCGGGCCTCAGCGTGCGCCTGTTAGGGCTGTAAGGCCAGGGATCGCGGACGGTGACATATATCAGCTGCGGCGCCGGCCGCGTCGGCCAGTAGCGGACGGCCGTGACCACCGTCGCGTGGCCGACCGCGCCGCTGATCAGAGGCCGGCCGGCGTAAAGGTCGCTGTAGACGATCTGGAAGGTATTGGGGTTGGTCATCCCGATCGACGGGTCCCAGATGACCTGCGCCTGGGCGCGAAAGCGGCGGCCGTAGGCGTCGATCCACTGACCGTTTATCGCATTGTACAATTGCTGGTTGCTGGTCGGCATGCATCTCAGGTCGCCGAACAGTTTGCGCACGATCACGGTCTGGTCGAGCCGGTAGCCGTAGAGGCCGAACACCGCCTGGATCGAGGCGGCCCAGCACCATTGCTCGCACCGCTGCGTCGCAGTCATCGATATGTTCGGTATCCCGACCTCGCAGCTCCCGTCCGGATAGCAGGTTCCCGCGGCTTGCGCCGGGGCCAGGGGCAGCAGGCCGGCCGCCGTCGCGCCGACCAGGAATTCACGCCGATCCATCTCGCTCTCCCGCCAATGGGCCCGTTCGCCCAGTCGCTTCCGCGCTGGTCCGCCTATCAGCACCGGGTCCTGTGGGAATGTGCGAATTCCCACAGGGCGGACTCATTCCATCTCCCGCCCTCGCGTCTCCGGCAGCAGGAAGAGCCCCACCACCAAAGTCAGGACCGCGATCCCGATCGGATACCAGAGCCCGTAATAAATATCCCCGGTCGCCGCGACCATGGCGAAGGCGGTGGTGGGGAGGAAGCCGCCGAACCAGCCGTTGCCGATATGGTAGGGGAGCGACATCGAGCTGTAGCGGATCCGGCTCGGGAAAAGTTCGACCAGCAAGGCCGCGATCGGCCCGTAGACCATGGTCACGTAGAGGACGAGCAGGAAGAGGATGGCGACGACGAGCGGCTTGTCGACCTGGGCCGGGTCGGCCTTGGCCGGATAGCCGGCGCGCGCGAGGGCCGCCTTGACTTCGGCTTCGGCGGTCGCGGCCCAGCGCGCATGATCTTCCGGCGCATCGGTCGAAGGGGCTGTGGCGATATCGACGAACGCGTTGCCGATCTTGAGCCGCGCGCCCGTTCCGGTTTCGATGTCGACCGACACATAGCCGATGCCCGCCTTGGCAAGCAGGCTCTTCGCGATGTCGCAGCCGTTGCGGTTGAAGCTCTTCCGGCCGATCGGGTCGAACTGGAGCGAACAGACCCGGGAATCGGCCATCACCTCCACCGGCGCCTTTTGCTGGGCCGCGTAGAGCGCGGGATTGGCCGCCCGGGTCAGGCCCTCGAACAGCGGGAAATAGGTCAAGGCGGCGAGCGCGCAGCCCGCCAGGATGATCGGCTTGCGCCCGATCCGGTCCGACAGCCAGCCGAAGAAGACGAAGAAGGGCGTCGCCAGCGCAAGCGCGATCGCGATCAATATGTTGGCGGTGGCGCCGTCGACCTTGAGCGTCTTCTCGAGGAAGAAGAGGGCGTAGAATTGCCCGGTATACCAGACCACCGCCTGGCCGGCGACGGCGCCGAACAAGGCGATGAGGACGATCCGCGCATTGCCCCATTCGGCGAAGCTCTCGCGCAGCGGCGCCTTGGACGTCGTCCCTTCTTCCTTCATCTTCCTGAAGACCGGGCTCTCCTCGAGCTGCATCCGGATCCAGAGCGACACGGCGAGGAGCAGGATCGAGAGCAGGAAGGGCACCCGCCAGCCCCAGTCGGCGAAGGCCGCCTCGCCGAGCCAGGTCCGGGTTCCGATCACCACCAGCAGGGCCGCGAACAGGCCGAGCGTCGCGGTGGTCTGGATCCAGCTCGTGTAGAAGCCGCGCCGCCCGGGCGGCGCATGCTCGGCGACATAGGTGGCGGCGCCGCCATATTCGCCGCCGAGCGCCAGCCCCTGGAGCAGGCGAAGGGTCACCAGGGCGACCGGCGCCGCCACTCCGGCGGTCGCGTAGCTCGGCAGAAGCCCGACGAGGAAGGTCGACAGGCCCATGATCGCCATGGTGACGAGGAAGGTATATTTGCGGCCGACGAGATCGCCGATCCGTCCGAACACGAGAGCCCCGAACGGCCGCACCGCGAAGCCCGCGGCGAAGGCGGCGAGGGCGAAGATGAAGCCCGTCGTTTCGTTGACGCCCGAGAAGAACTGGCTCGAGATGATCGTCGCGAGCAGCCCGTAGAGGTAGAAATCATACCATTCGAACACGGTGCCGAGCGAGGAAGCCGCGATGACGAGCCGGTCGCGGCGGGCGGTGCCTGGGGGAGGAGCGGTGGCCATGGGAGCGTGTGTCCCGGGTGTGGCGGTCGCGCGCCTGTGGTCGCCCCCGGGATGGCTGGGGCCCCAGCGGGTGACGCGCGCAATTGCGTTTCACCCCCGGGGGCCCCAGCCTTGGCTGGGGCGACGGAATGCCCCCTCAATTTGCTATTTTCGCCCCTTCGGCCTACATAGAGTGCCGCTACCAGTCGCAAATGAACGGTCTTTGGCGCTTTGCGGCTCCTTTTTCATTCTCGCCTCTCGCAGCACCGGCGGACCGATCAACGGCCCGCCATTCGAAAAGGAAAAAACCCAATGACCATCGGTACCGTCAAATTCTTCAACGCCGACAAGGGCTATGGCTTCATCCAGCCCGACGGCGGCGGCAATGACGCCTTCGTCCATATCAGCGCCGTCCAGGCCGCCGGCATGCAGACCCTCGACCGCGACCAGCGCGTTTCCTACGATCTCGAGACCGACCGTCGCGGCAAGACCAGCGCCGTCAACATCCAGTCCGCGTAACCGCATGACGGGGACATGCGCCTTTTCTCGAAAAGGCGCGTGTCCCCCTTCAGCCGCGGGGAGACCAGAAAGCCCTTATGTCCGCACAGCATGATTTCTACTCCGCCCGCGCCGCCGAGGCGCGCGCCGACGCCGACAAGGCCACACTCGACAACGTCCGCGACCGTTGCCTGCGCGCCGCCGGCGCCTGGGAAGCGATGGCCGCCCGGGCCCACCGAAGCGACGTCTTCCGCGCCAAGCAGGCGGCGGAGAAAGACGCGGCCGCCGCGGCGGAGTGACTTTTCCCCTTCCTGTAAGGGAGGGGTCAGGGGTGGGTAGGCGAGCGTAGCGAGACTTCTACGGACTCGGCGTTTCGGCCGCCTTCGGCGGACCCACCCCCGGCCCCTCCCTTGCAGGGAGGGGAGGATTTCGCGCCAAAGCCCTTGCCCCGCGCCCGCTGAACTCGTAGCGCCCCCCGCGGTCCGGGACCGGAACGGATCGGCCGTTCGGCCATTCCTGCCGGGCAGATGCCGAGGGACGAAGGATGAGCGAAGCCGCGGCCGCCCCACTTCCGGACGTTCGCGATCCGCATTCCGGCCATCATCACCAGGGCGGCCTGCTCAAGCTCACCGTCGGCGCCATCGGCATCGTCTTCGGCGACATCGGAACGTCGCCGCTCTACGCCTTTCGCGAGACCTTCGCCGGCCATCACAAGCTTCCGGTCGACCGGCTCCACGTCCTCGGCGTGCTCAGCCTCATCTTCTGGTCGATGATGATCGTGGTGACCCTCAAATACGTCACCATCCTGATGCGCGCCGACAACAAGGGGGAGGGGGGCAGCCTCGCCCTCCTCGCCTTGATCTCGCGTAAGACCGAGGCGGCGCGATGGGGCACCGCGATCGTCCTGCTCGGAGTCTTCGCCTGCGCGCTCTTCTACGGCGATTCGATGATCACGCCTGCCGTCTCGGTGCTCTCTGCCGTCGAGGGCCTGGTCGTGGTCGAGGCGGGCCTGCAGCCCTGGGTGGTGCCGATCGCGATCGTCATCCTGGTCGGCCTGTTCATGATCCAGCAGCGCGGCACCGCCGCGGTCGGGGCGATGTTCGGGCCGGTGATCATCGTCTATTTCCTCACCCTGGCGGTGCTCGGGGGACTCAGCATCGCAAGCTCGCCGGAAGTGATCTCCGCGCTCAACCCGGTCTGGGCGGTGCGCTTCTTCTTCGAGGAGAAATTCCTCGCCTTCGTCTCGCTCGGCTCGGTGGTGCTGGCGGTGACCGGGGCGGAGGCGCTTTATGCCGACATGGGCCATTTCGGCCGCCGCCCGATCCGGGCCGGCTGGGTCTATTTCGTCCTGCCCGCTTTGATGATCAACTATCTGGGGCAGGGGGCCCTGCTCATCGCCAGCCCCGAGGCGATCCACAATCCCTTCTTCCTGCTCGCCCCCGAATGGTTCCGGCTTCCGCTCGTCCTGATCGCCACCGCGGCGACGGTGATCGCCAGCCAGGCGGTGATCTCCGGCGCTTTCTCGGTCACCCAGCAGGCCATCCACCTGGGCTACATCCCGCGCATCAAGATCACCCACACCAGCGCCGCCGCGGCGAGCCAGATCTACATTCCGGCGGTCAATTGGGCGCTGATGGTGATGGTGATCCTGCTCGTCCTGGTCTTCCAGACCTCGTCCAACCTCACCGCCGCCTACGGCATCGCCGTCACCGGCGCGATGTTCATCGACACCTGCCTGCTGGCGGTGGTGCTGTTCGCTTTGTGGGGCTGGAACAAGTGGCTCGCGGGCGGGCTTCTCGCCCTCTTCTTCCTCGTCGACACCGCCTATTTCGCCGCCAATCTCCTGAAGGTGCCGAGCGGCGGCTGGTTCCCGCTGATGATCGGCTTCATCGCCTTCACCCTGCTCACCACCTGGGCGAAGGGCCGCAAGCTGCTCCACCGCCAGCTCAAGCAGGGCGACATCCCGATCCCCCTGTTCATCAAGTCCGCCTGCGGCTCGGCCGCCCGGGTTCCCGGAACCGCCGTCTTCATGACCAGTCAGGCCGACGGCGTGCCCCACGCCCTCCTCCACAATCTCAAGCACAACAAGGTGCTCCACGAGCGCTCGATCTTTCTCAAGGTGGCGATCGAGGACGTGCCCTGGGTCGATGACGAGCGCCGGGTCGAAATCGAGCAGCTCGGCGAGGGTTTCTACAAGATCATCCTCCATTTCGGCTTCATGCAGGACATGAACGTGCCCGAGGCGCTGGCCCGGATCGACCGCTGCGGCCTGCCGTTCAAGATGATGGAGACGAGCTTCTTCCTCTCCCGCCAGACCCCGCTCATCTCGACCGCCCACGGCATGGCGATCTGGCGCGAGAAGCTGTTCGCCTGGATGATGCGCAACGCCGAAAGCCCGATGGAATTCTTCGCTCTGCCCCCCAACCGGGTCGTCGAGATGGGCAGCCAGGTGAAGATTTAATTGGTGCCAGGCACCGATTAAAAGGCACCGATTAAAATCGGCACGGGCGTTTCCCGCGCTTCAGCCCTCGGCCGGGTCGAACATCGTCGCGGCGCAATGGTGCGGGGAGACCTGCCAGCCCGCCCGCGCCGAATGGAAGCGGAAACCGTCGTCGGTCTGAAGCCTGAGCTGGGTCACCCAGCCGCTGCAGTCGGAATTGGCGAGCCGGACCGAGACGCAATACATGCCTTCCGGGCACGGCACCCTGGCGGTGCCGCCGTCCGAAACGCTCTCGGGAAAGAGCGGCTCGATCCGCTCCGCGATCGCCTTCGGGTCGGGACAGGCCTTCTTCCGGCGGCTCCGGCAGCTCCAGGTCCCGGCCACCGCATCGGGCCTGGAAAGCGCCTCCTTGAGGCCGGCGAGCCCCACTACCGCGGCTTCCGCGGAATAGGCCTCGGCGGCGGCGAACCAGCGGCCCGACCGGCCGGCGGCGGCGCAGCTTTTCGCCAGCGCCTCGCCCTTGAGGTCCCAGCGCGGCCGGTCGCCGGCGCCGGCGCGGACCAGGAACCAGTGAGTCGCTTCGACCCCGGGGACGGCGCCCGCCGGGTCCCGCGCGATCTCGAGCCTGTCGAACTGGCAGATGCCCTTATGGTCCGAAGCGCGAGGGCGGGTGCTGACCGTCACCAGCCGTTCGCCCCGGTAATCGCGGTATCGGTTGGGATCGCCGTCCCCGGCGAGAAGCTGCTCGAGCGCGTCGCGCGCCTTGCGCCGGGCGTCGCTCTCAATTGCCTGGGGCTGGACGGCGGCGACCAGGAGCAGCGGGGCGAGTGCGATCATCGGCGCAGTTGAGCATTGAACGGCCGGTGCCGCAACATCGTCGCCGATCGGCCGCCCCGCGCATCATTCCGGCGCAAGGCTTGAATCGCCCTCGTCCCGTCTTAGATTGCTAATACAGCAAAAGGAGCCTCGACATGGACTTCATCCGCCGAATGCAGGCCAGGGACTGGACGATCGCCCTCGTCGCGTTCGTCGCCGGCGCCATCATCTTCTAGGAGGAGGCGGTGAATTTCGTCGTCCTCGGTCGCGACCGGCCCGGAGGCGAGGCGCGCGCCTGTCACCGCGCCGATCATCTCCTCTATGTCGAGGGTCACCAGGCCAAGATCGTCTACGCCGGGCCGCTGCTCGAGGACGGCCGGATGGTCGGCAGCCTGTTCGTCTTCGACGTGCCCGACCGGGCCGCGCTCGATTCCTATCTGGCGGACGATCCCTATTTCAACCCGGGCATCTTCGCGAGCGTCGAGATCTGGGAAAGCCGCTGGATGGTGCCCGAGCGCGAGCCCGGCTTCCTCGCTGCCGAGGCGGAGCGGGCCCGGCAGTGAGAGGGGACAGTCGCTACTGACTGTCCCCCCGTGGTTCAGCAGCTGCGAGCGGCCTCGCGGCCGATGAGGGCGCCCGCGGCGCCGCCCACGATCGCTCCGGTGGTGCCGCCGCTGCCGCGCCGGTAGCGATAGCCGCCGCGGCCGATCTCGCGGCCGAGCAGGGCGCCGATCGCTCCGCCGACGATCGCTCCGGCCGTGCCGTCGCCGCGCCGGCCGCAATCGTAGCGGCTCCGGTAGGAACGGCGGCCGTAATAGCCGTCGTCATAGCCTCGCCCGTAATAGCCGCGCCCGTAATAGCCGTGGCTGTAGCGGCGGACGGGATAGCGGCGCGCATAATAGGGGTCATAGTAAGGGTCGTAATAGCCGCCGTAATAAGCGGGCGCGTAGCCGACATGGACGACGACCCGGCTGCGATGATGGCGGTGTCGGGCGTCGGCTTCACCGGGAAGCGCGACGAGCGCGGTCGCCGAAGCGGCGAGCGCGAGGGCGAAAGGCTTGAGCATAAGAAGCTCCTTGGCACAGGGGGACTCAAGCGGACCGGAAGGGCGATCGCTCGCCTCCGGCCCGCCCGAAATCTGCCGTCCGCTTCCTGACCGCCCGATGAACGGCGGTCCCGGTTGCGCCTAGATCCGGCCCATCAGGAAAAGGATCAGGACGACGATGAGCACGAGGCCGAGAATGCCCGACGGCCCGTAGCCCCAGCCGCGGCTGTAGCCCCAGCTCGGCAGGGCGCCGATGAGGAGCAGGATGAGGATGATGAGGAGGATGGTACCCAGGGTCATGAACGCGCTCCTTTGAGGTTGCGAAGCCGTAACGGTCCGAAGCCTTCAAGGTTGCGCGGGCCGGCCGGCGTTTCCGGACCGGATTGGGCTCGACAGCCGATGGCGCGGCGTGACATGCTGCCGCCCGGGGAAAAAGGGGGGTCCGCGCCATGGGGAGGAAGCTCGTCGTCCTGCTGGACGGCACCGGCAACGAGATCAAGACCAACCTCTCGAACGTCCTCAAATTCTACATGTGCCTGGAGAAGACCGAGACTCAGCGGGTCTATTACGATCCCGGAGTCGGAACGATCGGCACGCCGGGCTGGTGGGACCAGCTCAAGGTCCAGTTCCAGGGCCTGCTCGGCCTGGCGCTGGGCTACGGCCTCGACGACAATGTGCTCGACGCTTATTCCTGGCTGGCGCGCAACTGGCAGCCGGGCGACGAGATCTACCTGCACGGCTTCAGCCGCGGCGCCTATACCGCCCGGGTCCTCGCCGGCTTCATCCACATGTGCGGGCTGCTTCACCCCGACCAGCTCGATCTGTGCGGCTACGCCCTCGTCGCCTACAAGCGTTCGGCCGACGATGACGATATCTCCATCGGCGAGAATTTCGGCCGCATCGCCGGCGCGCGCCGGGTGACGATCCGCTTCATCGGCGTCTGGGACACGGTCTCCTCGGTGATCACGCCGCGCCCCGACCGCTTCTATCTGCCCTCGCTCCAGACCCTGCCCTACACGCGCACCAATCCGAGCGTCCGCGTCTTCCGCCACGCCATCTCGATCGACGAGAAAAGGCGCCTGTTCCGGCTCAATCATTGGAAGGACCCGCAGGTCTTCCGCCCCGATCCGAGGATCAGGGACGTCACCGTCGAGCAGGACATCCGCCAGGTCTGGTTTGCCGGAGTCCATTCCGACGTCGGCGGCGGCTATCCGGAGAAGGACAGCGGGCTGTCCAAATATCCCCTGCTCTGGATGATCGAGCAGGCGAAGGAGAAGGGCCGCGACGACGGCGGCGCCGGTCTCGCCTTCGACGAGGCGATGGTCGATCGCCTGGCCCGCGGCATCAATCCGCCGGGCTCCAAATATCGCTACGAGCCGCCCAATCCGGCGGGCGAGCTCCACGCCTCGCTGACCGGCCCCTGGTGGCTGTTCGAGGGACTGCCCAAATATTACACGCTCAAGGAATGGCCGAAACGGCTCGTCCTGTTCGATTTCTATCTGCCCCGCGCCGAGCCCCGGCCGATCCCCAACCGTCCCTGGGGCCGCCATGTCGATCCCTTCTTCATCCACAGCTCGGCGATCGCTCGAATCGACCGGGTCGACGGCTACCGCCCGGTCAACCTCCCGGCCCATTACCATGTCGACGACACGGAGGGGCCGGTGCCGCCGCCGCCGCCGGCCCCGCCTTCGCCCTACCGGCCCGAGGGCGCCCTCAAACGGCTTCTCCGGCTGCTGACGACCTTGCCGCCGCTGCGCGGCTGGGCCGTCCCCGCCGGGCTGCTCCTCGGCCTGCTGATCGCCTCCTGGGTGCTCGAACGGCTCGGCCTCGTGCCGTGGCGGCCCAATCCGGCCGCGTGGCTGCTCCCGGTCCTGGCCGTCGGACTGCTCCGCTCCACGCTCGAGGAGGCGGTCTTCCGGGGCCTCCTGATGCGGACCGCGCCGATCGGGACGAGCAGCCTCGGACCGGCTTTATGGTCGGCGTCGCTCTTCACCCTCTGGCACCCGCTCCAGGCCTGGCTCATTCCCGAATGGGGGACCAATGGCTGCGACCCCGGCTTCCTCGCCGGCGCCTTCCTCCTGGGCTTCGCCTGCGCCAAATTCGTCCAGTCGACCCGGTCGCTGTGGCCGGCGGTGGCGTTCCACTTCCTCGTCTCCTCGGCGGGGATGGGCCTTTACGGCGCCGCCTCCGGCTAGGCGGCGCCGCCGGGAGCTTCTAAGCCCCCCTGGGTGAGACCCGAGCCCTACGACGTGATCATCCTCGGCGCCGGCGGGGCGGGGCTGATGTGCGCGGCCGTCGCCGGCCGCCGCGGCCGCCGGGTCCTTCTGATCGACCATGCCGAGTCGCCGGGGAAGAAGATCCTGATCTCGGGCGGCGGCCGCTGCAACTTCACCAACCTCCATGCCGCGCCCGACCGCTTCCTCTCCGCCAACCCCCATTTCGCGACTTCCGCGCTCGCCCGCTACACGCCGGCCGACTTCCTCGGCCTCGTCGAGCGCCACCGCATCGCCTGGCACGAAAAGACCCTCGGCCAGCTCTTCTGCGACGGCTCCGCCCGCCAGATCGTCGCCATGCTAATCGCCGAATGCGAGGCGGGCGGAGTCGAGCTCGCCCTCGGCCATCCCGTCCGCGACCTCGACCATGC
The DNA here is from genome assembly GCA_040514175.1 of Allosphingosinicella sp. GTDB lineage: Bacteria > Pseudomonadota > Alphaproteobacteria > Sphingomonadales > Sphingomonadaceae > Allosphingosinicella. The sequence goes on from JBEVDE010000086.1 coordinate 10,280, forward strand.
CGACGCCCGCTTCCGGCTCGCCTTCGGCGCCCGCGCCGCCGAGGCTCCGGTGCTCGTGATCGCCACCGGCGGCCCCTCCATCCCCAAGCTCGGCGCCACCGGTTTCGCCTATGACATCGCCCGCCGCTTCGGCCTCAAGGTCGTCGAGCCGCGCCCGGCGCTCGTCCCGCTCACCCTGAGCCGCGAGGACGCGCTGTTCCAGGCGCTGTCCGGAGTCTCGACCGAAGTGGTGGCCAGCGCCGGCAAGGCGGCCTTTCGCGAAGCCGCCTTGTTCACCCACCGCGGCCTCTCCGGCCCGGCCATCCTCCAGATCTCAAGCTACTGGCGCCCCGGCGAGCCGATCTCGATCGATTTCCTGCCCGAGGCGAAGCCCGGCTGGCTTCGCGACGCCAAGCGCGCCACGCCCCGCGCCGGCCTCAAGACCGTCCTGGCGCGCCATCTCCCCGAACGCCTCGCGGAGGCGCTCGCCGGGCGCCTGGCCCTCGCCGCCGAGCTCGCCAACCTCCCCGACCGCAGGCTGGAGGAAGCCGAGCGCCGTCTGTCGGGATGGCGCTTCGCCC
>JBEVDE010000097.1:0-8786 GCA_040514175.1 Allosphingosinicella sp.
TCCTGCAATGGCTGGGCGCATGAGGCGCCTGCTGAGCTTCAAGTGCGAGGGCGCGGCGCTGGGCGCGAGTCTGGATTGCGCCGACGGCGAGACCGGCCTTCTGCTCGTCACCGGCGGCACCCAGACGCGGATCGGCTCGCACCGCATGTACGAGCGGCTTGCGGCGGCGCTGGCCGGGGCGGGCTGGCCCTGCTTGCGCTACGACCGCCGCGGGGTCGGCGACAGCGAGGGCGAAGATCCCGACTTCAAGGCGAGCGGCCCCGACCTCGCCGCCGCCGCCGCCGCCTTCCGCCGCGAACAGCCCCAGCTGAAGCGCCTGCTCGGCTTCGGCCTGTGCGACGGCGCCTCGACGCTCGCGCTCCATGGCGAGGCGGCGGGCCTCGACGGCTATGTCCTCGTCAACCCCTGGTTCGTCGAGGCCGAAGCCGGCGAGCCGCCGGCGGCGGCGATCAAGTCGCGCTACAAGGAGCAGCTGCTGAGCCTTGAGGGCTGGAAGCGTTTGCTATCCGGATCAATATCTTACCGGAAAGTCCTGAAAGGTCTCGGCAAGATCGTCTCGAGTCGGCCGTCGAGCCTGTCGGGCGAGATCGCCGCGTCGCTGGCCCGGTCGAAGCTGCCCGCCCAGCTCATCCTCGCGACCCGCGACTCCACCGCGATCGCGGCCCAGGCCGAATGGGGCTCAACCGCCTTCAAAGCCCTGCGCCAGTCCAACCCCGCGCCGCTGACCATCGACAGCGACGCGCACACTTTCTCGAGGCCGGGCGACGAGGCCGCGCTGCTTGCCGCGGTAAAGGAAGCGCTGGAGCGGCTCTAGCCGCCTCAGGCGACCTCGTGAACGCCTGCCGCCGCGGCCTCGAACTCGGCCTCGGCCAGGAACTTCTCCGCGTCGAGGGCGGCCATGCAGCCCGTGCCCGCCGCCGTCACCGCCTGGCGGTAGATCTTGTCCATGACGTCACCACAGGCGAAGACGCCCTCGACGCTGGTCCGGGTGCTTCCCGGCTCGACCTCGATATAGCCGTCCGTGTCGAGCGTCAGCTTGTCCCTGAACAATTCGGTGGCGGGCGAATGGCCGATGGCGACGAAGCCGCCTTCCACGTCGACATGCGAGATCTCGCCGCTCTTCGTGTCGCGCAGGTCGAGGCCGACCAGCCCTTCCGGCTCGCCGCCGGCGACGAAGCGGTCGACCGCCTTGTTCCACAGCACCCTGATCTTCGGATTGGCGAACAGCCGGTCCTGGAGGATTTTCTCGGCGCGAAGGCTGTCGCGGCGGTGGATGAGGGTGACGTCGTGGCTGTGGTTGGTCATGTACAACGCTTCCTCGACCGCGGTATTGCCGCCGCCGATCACCGCCACCTTGCGGCCCCGGTAGAAGAAGCCGTCGCAGGTCGCGCAGGCCGAGACCCCCTTCCCTTTCAGCTGCTCCTCGCTCGGCAGGTTGAGCCATTTGGCCTGGGCCCCGGTGGCGATGACGAGGACGTCGCCGGTATAGATCGTGCCGCCGTCGCCGACGAGGCGGAAGGGCCGGCGGGTGAGGTCGACCTCGACGATATGGTCCCACATCATCTGCGCGCCGACATGCTCGGCCTGGGCCTGCATCTCTTCCATCAGCCAGGGACCCTGGATGACGTCGCGGAAGCCGGGATAATTCTCGACGTCGGTGGTGGTGGTGAGCTGACCGCCGGGCTGGATGCCCTGGACGACGATCGGCGCGAGGCCGGCGCGGGCGCCGTAGATGGCGGCAGAAAGCCCGGCCGGGCCGGAGCCGAGGATGAGCATTCGAGTGGAGTGGGTGGCGGGCATCGTCAATCTCGGCTGGAGGGGCAGGCTGAGCAGATAGGGATTCGGACCGCCCCCGCGCAACCCGGATTTGCGGCCCGGGCGGCCGCTTGGTAGAGAGCCGCGCAAAGCCACAGGAGAGGTCAGATGCCCCACGACAACCCGCTCGGCCTCGACGGCTTCGAGTTCGTCGAATTCACCGGGCCCGATCCGGACGCGCTGGCCGGCCTGTTCACCGCCATGGGCTTCACCCACATCGGCAATCACCGCTCGAAAAACGTCCGCCATTACCGCCAGGGCGACATCAATTTCATCGTCAACATGGAGCCGTCCGGTCAGGCGGCCGCCTTCCGCTCGGCCCACGGCCCCTCGGTCAACGGCATGGCCTTCCGGGTGCAGGATTCGGCGAAGGCGTTCGAGATGGCGATCGAGCGCGGCGCTACGCCGGTCGAAACCCCGCGCGGCCCCGGCGAGCTCGAGATACCGGCGATCGAGGGGATCGGCGGCTCCTATCTCTATCTGGTCGACCGCTACGGCGCGCGGACCATCTACGACGTCGATTTCGAGCGCGTGCCCGGCGTGGAGGAGGATGCCAATGCGGTCGGCCTGCATACGCTCGATCACCTCACCCACAATGTCCACCGCGGGCGGATGGATCATTGGGCGCAATTCTACGAGCGGATCTTCAACTTCAGGCAAATCCGCTATTTCGATATCGAGGGCCAGCAGACCGCCTTGCTGTCGCGGGCGATGACCGCTCCGGACGACAAGATCCGTATCCCGCTCAACGAGAGCCAGGACGAGTTCAGCCAGATCGAGGAGTTCCTCAGGGAATATAAAGGCGAGGGCATCCAGCATCTCGCCCTCGCCACCGACGACATCTTCGCCACGGTCGACGCCCTGCGCGCCAACGGCGTCGCCTTCCAGGACAGCCCCGACACCTATTACGACATGATCGACAAGCGCGTGCCCGGCCACGGCCATTCGATCGCCGAGATGCGCAAGCGCCGGATCCTGATCGACGGCTCTCCCGAGACCGGCGAGGGCCTTCTCCTCCAGATCTTCACCGAGAATATGATCGGCCCGATCTTCTTCGAGATCATCCAGCGCAAGGGCAACGAAGGCTTCGGCGAGGGCAATTTCAAGGCCCTGTTCGAATCGATCGAGCTCGATCAGATCCGCCGCGGAGTCATCCCCGCCGCGAGCGAGCCGGCCTGAACGTCCCTCTCCCTTTTGGGGAGAGGGACAGGCGCGAAGCGCCAGGGTGAGGGCAGCGGCGGACGGGACCCAGGCCCTCACCCTCGCCGCTTCGCGGCGTTTCCCTCTCCCCTACAGGGAGAGGGACATGAGCGCCCTGAGCTTCAGCGCGTCGCTCGTCGCCGATCCCGACGCCGTATTGTCGAAGAGGCACCAGGCCGGGACCGCGGCGCCGGCGGCGAGGCGCGCCGCAAGGGCTTCGAGGCGGCCGTCGTCATAGCTCGACCGGTAGGTCGCCGGCGAGCCGTGCAGGCGGTAATAAGCGAGGCCCCGCCAGCCGCCCGGCTCCGCCGCGGCCGGCACGAGCGCCGGATCGGCGGCGACCCGGGCCACGCGCCGGTTCGCGAGCAGGGCGTCGGCTTCGGGCTCGAACCAGCTCGGGTGGCGCGGCTCGCAGGCGATTCCCCGGCTCCAGCCGGAGCGCAGCGCGACGAAGAAGGCTTCGGCCACGGCCGGCTCGAAGGCGAGGCTCGGCGGCAGCTGGACGAGCAGGATCTCAAGCCGGTCGCCGAGCCCCGCCATCTCCGCCAGCGCCTCGGCGAGCGGCGCCGAGCAATCGGCGAGCCGCCGCTTGTGCGTGATCTCCCTGGGCAGCTTGGCCGAGAAACGGAAATCGTCCGGCACCGCCCCGGCCCAGCGCCGCCAGGTGGAGAGCCGGTGAGAGCGATGGAAGGAAGAGTTGATCTCGACGCAGGCGAAGCGCGACGCGTAGCGCTCGAGGCCGCTGCCCTCGCTCGGGAAGGCGCCGGCCGCCCGGGCCGGGATCGCCCAGCCGGCGGTGCCGATTCGGAGTGCGGGCTCGCGCATCGCGCAAGCGAACGCCCGGCGCCTAGCCGGGCTCCTCGGCCCGATAATCGTCCCGGCCGGAATGGAGGGTCCGGCCGCCCGCCGTGAAATGCCGGTTGAGATCGCCGACGAGCCGAAGCACCGCTTCCTGCAGATCGTCCGGCAAGGCGAGATAGGCGGAGAGAAGCTGGCTCGCTTCCTCCCCGAGCCAGGCGCCCTCGCTCCGCTTCGCGGTGAGGACGAAGACGACGTCGACCTTCGCCGCGGCGAGGCGGGACAGATAGTCGGCGCGCAGCTCGCGCCGGTCGTTTTCGTAGAGGCTCTGCTTGGGAACGTCGGTTCCAACCAGAGATGCGAACTCCGCCTGCTTGAGGCCGAGCCGCTTCCTTTCTTCCGCAAGCCTAGCGCCGAAACCCATCGAAACTGACGATCCCCAAATCGACCGACCCTCGCAAAAGCCGGTCTACCACGAAATTAATCCGAATCGGTTCATTGCACAGCCGATTTCAATCTGTCTCCTGCATTTTTTGGCCGCGGGGTACTGCCCGGCCGGCTCGACACGTCCCAAGGCCGCCGGAAATATCGGTCCGCGCGATTTTCACCGGCCCCGGTCCATCCCACGCCCGCGTCCGCCGAATGACGTCAGAGCTGGAAATCCCCGGCGCCCAGCGGAGTGGCGCCTTGCAGGGTCAGAGCGAGGGCGAAGTCGGCGGCGCCGTCGCCGTCGACGTCGCCCTGGACGAACCAGCTTCCGCTCTGCTCGTAGGCGCGCAGTTCGCCGGCCGTGCCGCTGAACGCATTCGAGCCGATCCAGGCGAAGGCCTGGTCGCCCGCGGCGAGGCTGCTGGCGTCGATGCGGCTGAGATCGATGCTGTCGGTCCCCGGGGTGAAGTCGAGGATTTCGTCCATAGTGGCGCTATTGGACTCATCCACCGCCTGGTAGCGGAACGAATCCGCGCCGCCATTGCCGGTGAGGCTGTCCGCGCCGAGGTTGCCGTGAAGGAGGTCGGCATTGGCGCCGCCCTTGAGCGTGTCGCCGGCCCGGCCGCCGAACAGCCGGACCAGGCCGTCGGTCTCCTGGCTGGCGTCGAGCACCATCGCCTCGGTCGTCATCAGCAGCGCGCCCGACACCGTCAGCGTCTCGCCCGGCTTCACGATCGCGTCCGAGAGAATGAGATTATAGTCGAATTCGCTGCCCCCGCCCCTCGCATAACGCTCGTCGGTCGCCGAGGTCAGCGTGAGATTCTCGATGTTGGTGAACAGGCCGGTGTAGCCCGGCGCATTGAAGTCGATCGTGTAGTTACCGCGAAGGAACATACCGTCGTAGCCGGCGCCGCCGTTCACCGTGTCGCCCGTGGCGAACCTTTCCTCGGCATAGAAGAAGATGTCGTTGCCGAGGCCGCCGGTCAGCGTGTCCTTGCCCTTGCCGCCGTAGACGACGAACTTGGCGTCGGTCTCCGCCGAGCCGTTGAAGGTGAAATCCTCGCCGGCGAGCAAGGCCGCGCCGTTGATCCGGGCCTGCACGCCGGCCGCGAAATTGGCGTCGTTGATGGTGAGGACGTAATCGTAGCGGTGGGTGCCGGGCTCGCCGAAATTGGTGTTCGAGCCGGCGAGCAGGGAGATATTCTCGATCTGGGTGACGTTGCCGGTAAGCGTGAGAGCGCCGTAGGGGCCCTGGAGGACGAGCGTGTCGGTGCCGTCGCTGCCGTTGACGACGTCGGCCCCGGTCAGGGTCCCGATGAAGAAGATGGCGTCGTCGCCGATGCCGCCGAAGACATTGTCGTCGCCGCCGTCGTAGAGGCGGAAAATATCGTTGCCGCGCCCGCCGGTCAGACCGTTGTTGCCGCTGTTGCCGCGGAAATCGTGAGCGACGTCGTTGAGCGCGAACAAATCCTCGACATTGGCAAGCGCGGCGAGGCTGTAGGCGGCGAGGAAGGTGAAGATCATATCCCGCCCCTCCCCCGCATTCTCCTCGACGGCGTCGCCGGCGCTGTCGACATAATAATTGTCGTTGCCGGCGCCGCCCCGCATCGTGTCGGCCCCCGAGCCGCCGTCGAGCGAGTCGTCGCCGCCCCGGCCCACCAGGACGTCGTCGCCGGTCTGTCCCCCCAGGAAGTTGGCGACGTCGTTGCCGGTGAGACTGTCGGCATATTCCGACCCGTTGACGCCCTCGACGTCGACGAGCGTGTCGCCGCCGCCTCCGGAGCCCATCATTCCGGGCGGCGCCAGGCTGACCGTCACGCCCGCCGCCGCGCCGATATAGTGGACGTAGTCGAAGCCGGCGCCGCCGTCGTAATAATCCGCGGCCGTTCCGGTGATGAACCAGTCGTTGCCGCCGCCCCCGTATAAAGTGACCGGGCTCGCGTAGGAGATGATCACGTCCCATCCGTCGCCGGCGTCGACGGTGAGCATGCCCGCCTGGGTGGCGAGAGTCAGATGATCGTCGAAATTCGAGCCCCGCAAATGGGTCAGGGTCTCGATATTCTGGATCGTCCCGCCGCCGAGGAGAACGGGCTGGCCGGAGACGATTCCGGCGGTGGCGAAGGTCACGCCCAGGCCGAGGCCGCCGAACGACAGCCTCAAACTGTCATTGCCGGCGCCGCCGTCGGCATCGTCGCCATAGCCGATCGAGAGGCTGTCGGTGCCGCCGGCCCCGGTCAGCTGGTCGTGCTCCAGGCCCATGTCGTACCCCGGGGCGTAGGTGCCGGTCGCGAAATCCTCGGAGATCAGTATGTCGTTGGCCGAATTGCCTCGAAGCACGTCGGCGCCGGCGCCTCCGGTGATCGTGGCGGCGCTGGCGGCGGCGGCGATGTCGTCATCGCCGGCCTCGCCGAGAGCGATCCCTCCGCTTTGCGGGGTGAACGACAGGACGATCGTGTCGTTTCCGGCCCCGCCCCAGGTCGCATAAGTGGAATAGATGGTGTCGTTGCCGTCGCCGCCGCGGGCGAAGCCAAGCGATCCGCTGATGTAGAGGATGTCGTCGCCGGCGCCCCCGTCGACCGTCCTGATGTAGGAGCTGGCTCGGCCGTCGACGATGTCGTTGCCGTCGCCGCCATCCATGTATCCGGTATAATAGCCGGCCCGCAGATTATCGTCGCCGCCCATGCCGAAGATGGCGGTGAACTCGGAAAGGCCGTTGTCGTTGTTTGACTGGGCATAGATGTCGTCGTCGAAATTGCTGCCCTGGATCCAGCTGATATGCTCGACGTTCTGGATCGTCCCGCCGCCGATGACCTGAGTCGCCTGGGTGAAATCGAAGACCACTCCCGCGGGTGCGCCGAGGAAGCTGATATAAAGACGGTCGCCGCCGGTATTGGCGCCGCCGTCGACATTGTCGCCATAACCGGCGTACAGCCAGTCGTTGCCGTCGCCGCCCTGCAGGGTGTCGACCTCGCTGCCGGTGTCGAGGAGCGGTGCAACGTAATTGTCGGTCCATTTGGGATTGATGTAATCGAGCGTTTTCTCGGCGGCGAAGAGCGAATCGTCGCCGGCGCCGCCGTCGATCAAATCGGAGCCGGCGCCCCCGGCGATGAAGTCATATTCGCCGTGGCCATTGAGCTGATCGTCGCCGCCCTGACCGTAGATTTCGTCATGGCCCGCACCGCCGTCGACGACGTTCGGTCCGCTGTCGCCGTTGTAAATCGTCATGAAATTCGAACCCCCCGGTCCCGTCGGAACCGAGCGCCCGATGCCAAGTGGCTAGCGGGGCTTGGGAAATTGCACAAGTGCCGGGAAAGGATGGCGATTTCGAAAGTGGTAGCGGAGGAGGGACTTGAACCCCCGACACCCGGATTATGATTCCGCTCACCGCATGCAGTTTTCCGCTGTTTATGCCTCGCCGTGCACCGATCATGTACCGTGTACTGCGCTACCCCGGCCCCATTTCCCCGAGTCGCCACGCCCATTGAGCAAACTCGCCTCAATGCGCCTGTGGCTGCGCGCTTATGAATCTACGGCCTAGCGAAACTACAGCCCATCTCATTTCCACCAATCTGGCTCTCGGTCGTCATAAATATTAGTCGGATCGCCTATCGGCAGCTTCACGCGCGCATTATTCGTCGCCAGAAAAATGTCTGCCTTCCCGTTAGAGGTAACATTAGACTGCATTACATATTCACCACGTCCATGTTTTACGTATCTGCCGTACTGATTGCCAGGCTCTCGGGTCATCGGTATGCCAACGCCAGTCATCAGGTCGGCCTGAAGGAGTTCTTCATCGAGATTGGTGACGGGATCATCCTTCCAGAGCTCGGAATTATACAATATCTTGCGCCCGTCGGGCGAAACTGAAACTGAAAAGCCGCGCTTAATCGGAGCTGCATTGGCATAAACCAGCAGGGGCGCGCCACCCGTCACGGCTATGCGCCAAAGTGCACTCGGGCCAGACGCATCTGATGAATAGTAAAGATACTTGCCATCCGGAGAGAAATCCGCCTCCGCAGCACCTACACCGGTCGGCACAACGGTCGTGGCGGTATATGTGTTAAAATTATATGGCACCGCGAATTCGATGAGTTTGAGGTAACGGCCGCCCCAAACGCCATTTGGCGCTACGGTGATGACAAGCTTTTTACCGTCAGGCGACCATTTGGGATAGCCCAGATTGTCGAGCGAGGAGCCGCCAATTTGCGCCCCAATGATCGCGCCTTGAAAGGCTCCACTTCCATTGGAGAAGGTCAAGGCATCGATTGGCTGCCCGCCGCAGCACAGTACGACAGTCTTGTCGATGTACGCTATATGGTTGCCGTCGGGCGACCACGCCGGGTGGTGCGGTGTAAAGGGACTGTTGGTTATTTGGGCGGGAGCGCTCGCCGAAGCGACCTGCTTGACATACAACTGCCTCTGGCCGGTTCTATCCGATGAAAAGACAACCTTTCCGACTGTCAGGGATTCCGCGGGAGAAGGCGGCCCCGCAATGACAAGCGAGTATTTTGGTAGATTCAACGCCAATTGATAAGGTTGGACGG
>JBEVDE010000098.1:0-6392 GCA_040514175.1 Allosphingosinicella sp.
TAGACGAAGCGCCCGGTGCGAAGGTCGACCCCGCCCGGCGCGGTGACGAACTTCTCGGCCGGCGTGTTGACGAGCTTGTCGACGGCCGCGGCGGGCGAGGCCATCGCCGCCAAGGCGGCGGCGAGGGCAAGGAGGCCGGCCCTCAGCATTGGCCCGCGGCGACGGTGAGGGTGAGCGTGCCGGTCGAGCTGGCGCCGAGGCTGTCGCGGACCGTGTAGGTGAGCACGTCGGTGCCGGGCTGACTGCCCGCGACGTAGAAGATTTTCGCTCCGTTCCACACCGAGGCCGTGCCCTTCGCGCCCTGGGTCACGGCGAGCAGGTAGAGCGGCGTGTTGCCCTCCGGGTCGGAATCGTTGGCGAGAACGTCGATATAGGCCGGTATGCAGCTCATCACGCCGGCCGAATCCGGCAGGGCCGTCGGCGGCTGGTTGCCGCCCGGCGGCGGCGGTGGCGGTGGTGGCGGCGGAGGCGGAGAAGGCGGCGGTGGCGGAGAAGGCGGTGGCGGTGGCGGCGGCGACGGCGGCGAGGCGCCGGTGCCCACCGTCACGTTGGTGCGGTTGTCGGCCGGATCATAAGTATAAGCGGCGTTGATACCGTTGTTGACGGTGCCGCTGCGCTCCACCCGGACCAGCCGCCCGAGGCTGTCGTAGCCATAGGTGATGGTCTCGCCCGCCTGGGCCGCGCCCGCGAGCGCGACGGCGGAGCAGGCCCATAGAGCATGACCATTTCGACGCATCGGACCCCCCTGAACGCCGGCGAATCGGAAAATTCCATCCGATTCGTCCGGAACATCAGAAGAACATGAAACACGACGCCTTCGCAAATCCAAATGGGTCCGATTTGGCGGATTTTTCCGCGCGCTTTCCCGGAAAAATGAAGGAGCTTCGCCGCCGCGCCGGCGGGGATTTCTTGAGCCGGACAAGCGCGCAAGCCGGAGAATGTCGAAGAATGTCGAAATATGAAGCTTCGAAGTCGATGAACTGGAGATTTTGATTTCGCGCCGCCGGTGCCGTTCATTCGGGCGAGGGCTCCCTGTTGCGGCGGCGCAACGTTTCGCGGGAGTGATTGGGATTCCTCGTTTAATTCGAAATTAACCTTTTGCGTTCACATCTCCCATGGTTAATGAACTTCATCAGGGGCGAGCGGGGCGTGAAGGCTTGCGGCGTCGCTGAGTGAGAGGGGCCTACCATGCGCGTTCTGCTGATCGAAGACGAGCCGACCACCGCCAAGAGCATCGAGCTGATGCTGACCGGCGAGGGGTTCAACGTCTATACTACGGACCTGGGCGAGGAAGGCTTGGATCTCGGCAAGCTCTACGATTACGACATCATCCTGCTCGATCTGAACCTGCCCGACATGCACGGCTATGACGTGCTCAAGAAATTGCGGCTGGCCAAGGTCGGCACGCCGGTGCTCATCCTCTCGGGCATCAGCGAGATGGACAGCAAGGTCCGGGCGCTCGGCTTCGGCGCCGACGATTACGTCACAAAGCCCTTCCACCGCGACGAGCTCGTCGCCCGGATCCACGCCGTCGTGCGCCGCTCGAAGGGCCACAGCCAGAGCGTGATCCGCACCGGCAAGCTCGCCGTCAATCTCGACGCCAAGACGGTCGAGGTCGACAGCGCCCGGGTGCACCTCACCGGCAAGGAATATGCGATGCTGGAGCTGCTTTCGCTCCGCAAGGGCACGACGCTGACGAAAGAGATGTTCCTCAATCACCTTTACGGCGGCATGGACGAGCCCGAGCTGAAGATCATCGACGTCTTCATCTGCAAATTGCGCAAGAAGCTGAGCCTCGCCTGCGGCGGCGACAATTATATCGAAACCGTCTGGGGCCGCGGCTACGTCCTTCGCGATCCGGAAGAGATCGAGACCGCCAAGGTCGCCTGACCGAGTTCGAGAGTGGGGCAAAAAAGGGCGGCGCCCGCAGCGATGCGGGCGCCGCTTTTTCGTTCGCCCGCCGGATTTTGCCGGGCGTGACGCGGGTCACGGACGCGAGGCCCGGCGGCCCGCACAAGCGGCGGCGAGGGGACGCAAGTACTTGCGAAAGGGACTATCATGACACTCGTCAAAATCGGCCGCCTGCTGGCGGGCGCCTTGCTCACGACTTCGATGTGCGCAATCTCCATCCCCGCCCAGGCGCAGGCGCCGCGGCCCGCGGCGGGCGTTCGCCTGCCCTGCTGCCGCTGTCTCGACGGGACGAGCACCAGCGCGGACGTCAGCACGGGCACGGCGGCCTGGAGCGTCGCCTTCGGATCGGGCGCGGCCCAGCCCGTGGTCCCGGCCTCCAACGTGTCCTGGACCCCGGTTCCGCCCGGAAAATGGGTCGGGCCCGCCGGCAATTCGGCGATCGGCGACTATAGCTACACGATGCCTTTCCAGGTTCCGAAATGCGTGATTCCGATGCAGGTCACGATTTCGGGCAAGTTCGCCGCCGACAATGTCGGGAAGCTCTATATCGACGGCAATTTCGTCAAGGCTTCGCAGGGGACTGCGAATTACGGCTTCCTGCCCGGCAGCGTCACCCCGTTCAGCTGGACGGGCGTGCTGACGCCGGGCGCTCATGCCATCAAGATGGTGGTGACCAACACGTCGGGACCGACCGGAGTCGTCGTCGCCGCGACGATCACGGTCACCTGCCCCAGGGAGATCGAGCAATAGGGCGGTGGAATAAGCTCCCCCCGCCCGGCCGGCGGGGGGCGGACTCTGCCCGGGGTCTTGCAAACATCGCCCGTTGACCCATATCCCTCTCGCGGCTATAGGCCGCCTCGCCCGGGGCTGGTGGTGGCTGTGCAAGCCAGACGCTGTCCTCATAGCGGGCGAAACAAGAGCTTGAACATTGCTGTTGCGTCGCAAGGGCCAGGGGGCCGCAAGGCACCCCGGTTTTTTGCGTTTTTTGCGCCTCGGTAAAGTAACTTAAGGGAAGTGAAGGGCTTCATGCCGACGATCAACCAGCTGATCCGCAAGGGTCGCGAGCCGCAGAAAGCGAAATCCAAGGTCCCGGCCATGGAGCAGAATCCGCAGAAGCGCGGAGTCTGCACTCGCGTCTACACGACGACTCCGAAGAAGCCGAACTCGGCGCTGAGGAAGGTGGCCAAGGTCCGCCTGACCAACCAGCGCGAGGTGATCAGCTACATCCCCGGCGAGGGGCACAATCTCCAGGAGCATTCGGTGGTCCTGATCCGCGGCGGCCGCGTTCGGGATCTTCCCGGCGTCCGCTATCACGTCCTGCGCGGCGTCCTCGACACCCAAGGCGTCAAGGACCGCAAGCAGTCGCGTTCCAAATACGGCGCCAAGCGCCCCAAATAATCTCTGGCAGTAAGCCCCGGACGGGTTCCGGACCAGGCTGAAGAGAAAGGATACCAGAAATGTCCCGTCGTCGTCGTCCCGAGAAGCGCGAAATCCTCCCCGATCCCAAGTTCGGGGATATCGTGCTCTCCAAATTCATGAACTCCGTCCTGCTCGACGGCAAGAAGTCGGTCGCCGAAGGAATCGTCTACGGCGCCTTCGACACGATCGAGACCCGCGCCAAGCGCGATCCGATCGGAGTCTTTCACGACGCGCTCAACAACGTGAAGCCGGGCATCGAGGTCCGCAGCCGCCGGGTCGGCGGCGCCACCTACCAGGTGCCGGTCGAGGTCCGTCCCGAGCGCGCCCAGGCTCTCGCCATCCGCTGGCTGATCGGCGCGGCGCGCAGCCGTTCCGAGAACACCATGGCCGGCCGCCTGTCGGGCGAGCTCATGGACGCCGCCAACAATCGCGGCAATGCGGTCAAGAAGCGCGAGGACACGCACCGCATGGCGGAAGCCAATCGCGCCTTCTCGCATTACCGCTGGTAACCAATCGAACGCCGGGCCGTTAGCCCGGCCTGGAGTGAACAACGTGGCCCGCAGTCATCCGCTCGAGCGCTATCGCAATATCGGCATCATGGCGCATATCGACGCCGGCAAGACGACGACGACCGAGCGCATCCTTTACTACACCGGCAAGTCCTACAAGATCGGCGAGGTCCACGAGGGCACCGCGACGATGGACTGGATGGAGCAGGAGCAGGAGCGCGGAATCACGATCACGTCGGCCGCGACGACCTGCTTCTGGAAGGCGGAGGAGGGCGAAGGCCCCGAGCACCGCATCAACATCATCGACACTCCGGGCCACGTCGATTTCACCATCGAGGTCGAGCGCTCGCTTCGAGTGCTCGACGGCGCGGTCGCCTGCTTCGACGGAGTCGCCGGGGTCGAGCCCCAGTCCGAAACCGTCTGGCGCCAGGCCGAGAAGTACAAAGTGCCGCGCATGTGCTTCGTCAACAAGCTCGACCGCACCGGCGCGAACTTCGAAATGTGCGTCGGCATGATCAAGGATCGCCTCGGCGCCCGCCCGGCCGTCCTCTATCTCCCGATCGGAATCGAGGGCGGCTTCAAGGGTCTCGTCGACCTGGTCGAGAATCGCGCCATCATCTGGCTCGAGGAGAGCCTCGGCGCCAAGTTCGAATATCAGCCGATTCCCGACGACCTGAAGGACGCCGCCGAAGACGCTCGAATGGAGCTGATCGAGATGGCCGTCGAGCAGGACGACGACGTCATGGAGGCCTATCTCGGCGGCGAGGAGCCCGACACGGCGACCCTCAAGAAGCTGATCCGCAAGGGCACTCTGAACTTCTCGTTCGTGCCCGTGCTGTGCGGCTCGGCCTTCAAGAACAAGGGCGTCCAGCCCCTGCTCGACGCGGTCGTCGACTATCTGCCGAGCCCGCTCGACGTGCCCGCCATCCAGGGCCTGAAGCTCGACGGCGTGACGGTGGACGAGCGTCCGGCCGACGACAATGCGCCGTTCGCCGCTCTGGCGTTCAAGATCATGAACGATCCGTTCGTCGGCACCCTGACCTTCGCCCGAATCTATTCGGGCAAGCTGGAGACGGCGAGCCAGGTCACCAATTCGGTCAAGGACAAGAAGGAAAAGGTCGGCCGTATGCTGCTCCTGCATGCGAACGACCGGGAAGACATCCAGGTGGCGCACGCCGGCGACATCGTCGCCCTGGCGGGTCTGAAGGACACCACCACCGGCGATACGCTGTGCGCGCCCAACGCGCCGATCATCCTCGAGCGGATGGAATTCCCCGATCCGGTGATCGAGCTCAGCGTGGAGCCCAAGACCAAGGCCGACCAGGAGAAGATGGGCGTCGCTCTCAATCGCCTGTCGCGCGAGGATCCGTCCTTCCGGGTGAGCTCCGACAACGAGAGCGGCCAGACCATCATCAAGGGGATGGGCGAGCTCCATCTCGAGATCCTGGTCGATCGCATGAAGCGCGAGTTCAAGGTCGAGGCCAATGTCGGCGCGCCGCAGGTGGCGTATCGCGAATATCTCAAGCGGCCGGTCGAGCTGACCTACACGCACAAGAAGCAGTCGGGCGGCTCCGGCCAGTTCGCCGAGGTGAAGGTGAAGCTGGCGCCGGGCGAGCGCGGGTCGGGCTTCGTCTTCGTCGATTCGGTGAAAGGCGGCAACGTCCCGAAGGAATATATCCCCTCGGTCGAGAAGGGCATGCGCGAGACGGCCGAGACCGGGTCGCTGATCGGCTTCCCGATCATCGATTTTTCGGTGGAGCTCGTCGACGGCAAGTATCACGACGTCGATTCGTCGGCGCTTGCGTTCGAGATCTGCGCCCGCGGCGCGATGCGCGAAGGCGCTCAGAAGGCGGGCATCACTTTGCTCGAACCGATCATGAAGGTTGAGGTCGTGACCCCGGAGGACTATCTGGGCGACGTTATCGGCGACCTGAACAGCCGCCGCGGTCAGATCCAGGGTACGGACAGCCGCGGCAATGCGCAGGTGGTCGAGGCCATGGTGCCGCTTGCGAATATGTTCGGCTACGTTAATGAGCTGCGGTCCTTCAGCCAGGGCCGCGCCCAGTACTCGATGCAGTTCTCGCATTACGACGAGGTGCCGGCGAACGTCGCGGAAGAGGTTAAGGCGAAGCTCGCCTGACCGGTCAAGACTTTGAATTAGTGTTTAAAAACGAGGATTAAAGAAAATGGCGAAAGCTAAATTCGAGCGGACGAAGCCGCACTGCAACATCGGCACCATCGGTCACGTCGACCATGGCAAGACGTCGCTCACCGCGGCGATCACCAAGGTCCTCGCCAAGACCGGCGGCGCGACCTACACGAGCTATGCCAATATCGACAAGGCTCCCGAGGAGCGCGAGCGCGGCATCACCATCTCGACCGCCCACGTCGAATATGAGACCGAGGCGCGCCACTACGCCCACGTCGATTGCCCGGGCCACGCCGATTATGTGAAGAACATGATCACCGGCGCCGCCCAGATGGACGGCGCGATCCTGGTCGTGTCGGCCGCCGACGGCCCGATGCCGCAGACCAAGGAGCACATCCTGCTCG
>JBEVDE010000105.1:0-4439 GCA_040514175.1 Allosphingosinicella sp.
GCCGCCTCGCCGAGGCCGCGGGCGCCGGCGACGGTGAGGGCGACCGGCTCCTCGGCATTGGCCTTGAGGCGCACCGCGACGTCGCCCGAGAGGGAGGCGCCGCGCGCGAAGCGACGGATCGAATCGGCGACCGCGGCCTTGTCCTCGTCGACGACGAGGTCGCTCGGCCAGGTCGGCAAAGCGGTCCGCGACAGGCCGGCGGCGCGGCGGAAGGCGGCGTTCAGATAGACGAAGCGGCCGTCGCGGTCGGCCAGAGCGAGGCCGAGCGGCAATATCTCGAGCAAGGCGTTGATGTTGTGCGCGGCGTCGGCGCCGACTCCGCCGAGCTCGTCGAGGAGCAGGAACAGGCTCGCCCCGCCTTCCTCGTCCGCGAGCGGCACCTGCAGGATGCGAAGCGCTCCGCCGGCCTTGCCTTCGCGAGCGAAGTGGAACTGGTGCTGCTCGCCCATCACCAAGAGGTCGACGAGCGGGCTTCCGGGAGCGACCTCCGCCTCGCCGCCGGCGCGGGCGTGAAAGGCCGAATTCGCCTCGAGGATCCGGCCGTCGGCGGCGGTGAGCGCGGCCATCAGGCCGGTCCGGGCGAGCCGGCGGCCGATCTCGCCCGCGAGCAGCTGCCGCGCCTCGGCGGCGGCGTCCTTCTCGTCGGTGCGGGCGAAGCGCCAGAGCAGTGCGCCTTCGCCATGCCCGGCGGAGCGGACCCGGGCCGACAGTCGAAGCTCGCCCGACTCGAGGCCTTCGGCTTCGGCCTCCCCGTCGCGGGCGGCGGCGGCGTGGAGGGCTTCGCCGAAGGGTAGCTCGAGCGGCGGGCGGATCCCGAAGCAGCGCTCGTAGCGGCTGTTGGCGGCAAGCAAGGCGCCGACGGAGTCGGTGACCGCGACCGCGTCGGGCGAGGCTTCGAGGCCGGCCCTGACGAGCGCGAGATCGGCGCCCGGCTCGACGGCCGGAGGCGCCGTCGCGCCGCCGCCCCGGCCGAGGAGGAGCAAAGGCAATCCGATGGCGATCACGCCCGCGCAGAAGGCGGCCGCGAAGACCGGATTGTTCAGCGCCCACAGCAGCAGCGCGGCCGAGGCCGCGGCGGCGGCGAGCACGGCGAGCACGGCCAGGCCAAGGCGCGGCCGGGCGGCGGAGGCTGTTGCCGCGCTCGCCACGTCTACCAGATGCGGACGCGCTGCGCCGGCGCGACGTAGAGCTTCTGGCCCGGCTGGACCGAGAAGGCCGGATACCAGGGATCGAGATTGCGGACGACGGCGACCCGCTGCTCGGACGGGCTGTGCGGGTCGGTCAGCAGGCGCTGGCGAAGGTTGGCCTCGCGATAGTTCCTGCGCCACACCTGCGCCCAGCCGAGATAGAAACGCTGGTCGCCGCTGACGCCGTCGATCGCCCGCGGCTCGGCGCCGCCCAGCGACGATCGCCAGGCATCGTAGGCGACGGTGAGGCCGGCGAGGTCGGCGACGTTTTCGCCCATTGTGAGCTTGCCCTGGACGTGCATTCCGGGGAGCGGCTCATAAGCGTCATATTGGGCGCCGAGCGCATCGAGACGGCCCTGGAAATTGGTCACGTCCTGCGCGGTCCACCAGTCGACGAGCCGGCCCTCGCGATTATATTTCGCGCCCTGATCGTCGAAATGATGGCTGAGCTCGTGGCCGATGACGGCGCCGATGCCGCCGTAATTGACCGCCGCATCGGCGTTGGGATCGAAGAAGGGCGGCTGGAGGATGGCGGCCGGGAAGACGATCTCGACCATTCCGAAGTTGGCGTAGGCGTTGATCTCCATCGGAGTCATGCCCCATTCCCAGCGGTAGATGGGCTGGCCGAGCTTGGTGACATTGTACTGATGCTCGAAATTGGCCGAGCGCAGGGCGTTGCCGAGCGGATCGTCGCGGCGGATCTGGAGATCCGAGAAATCGCGCCAGCGGTCGGGATAGCCGATCTTGGGGGTGAAGGCGGCGAGCTTGGCATGCGCGGCCGTCCTGGTCGCGGGCGCCATCCAGTCGAGCTGGTCGATCCGCCGGTCCATCGCCGCGATGACGTTCCTGACCAGTTTGTCGGCCGCGGCCTTGGTCTCCGGAGGGAAATGGCGCTGGACGTAGATCTGGCTGACTTCGTCGCTGAGCGCGTTGGTGACGAAGGTCACCCCCCGCTTCCACCTCGGCTCCTGCTCCGGGGTTCCGGAGAGGATTGTGCCGTAGAAAGCGAAGGACTCCTTGTCGAACTTCGCCGGCAGATATTCCGAATAATTATCGAGCGAGCGGACGAGCAGCTGGTCCTTCAGCACCTGAAGCGGGGCCCGGGCGACGATCGCGGCGATGCCCTTGAGGGCGCTCGGCTGGGCGACGATGAGGTCGGTGACGTCGGCGCCGACGCCGCGGGCGTAGGCGGCGAAGTCGAAGCCCGGAGCGCTCTGCGCCAGCGCCGCCAGGGTCATCTTGTTATAGGTCTTGGTCGCGTCGCGGCTGTCGACGCGGGTCCAGTGCGCCCTGGCGATGTCGGTTTCGAACGCCTTGATCGCGTTCGCCCGGGCCGCGGCATCGGCCTCGCCGGCGAGGGTCAGGACGTTGGTGAGGTGGGTCAGATAGGCGGCGCGGGTCTCGGCGAGCTTGGCGTCCTGCTTCAGATAATAATCGCGATCCGGCATGCCGAGGCCGGCCTGGAACATCGTGTAGGCGTAATTTTCCGGATTCTTGTCGTCCTGGCCGACGAACCCGCCGATCGGTCCTCCTATGCCGTTGCGATCGGCCGCGGCGGCCAGAGCGGCATAGCCGCTCTTCGACTTGAGGCCCCGTATCCGGGTGAGCCAGGGCTCGATCGGAGCCAGGCCTTTCGCCTCGATCGCGGCTTCGTCGAGATAGGCGGCATAGGCATTGCCGATCTTGCTTTGCGGATCGTCCTTCACCCCGTCGAGTATCTCGCGGGTGCGCTGGCGCGACAGATCGTCGAGCAGGGTGAACATGCCGTAATTGGAGCGGTCGGACGGGATCGGCGTGTTCTTCGCCCAGGTGCCGTTGGCATGCTGGTAGAAATTGTCTCCCGGCGCGACGCTTCGGTCCATTCCGGCCATGTCGAAGCCGAAGCTGCCGATCTGCGGCCGGTCGGCCTCGGGCGGGGCCACCGGGCCCACGGCGGCCATTGCGGCCGGCTCGCTCACCTCGGCGGGCGGCGGGGCGCCGTTCGAGGCGCAGGCGGCAAGGGCGGTCGAGGCGGCGAGCAATGGGAGGAATTTGTGCATGGTGTCGGATCCCGTCCTGGGCATGTGGGAGAGCGGGGCCGCAATAGCAGCGGCGGCGAGTCATTCAAACGTCCAGCGGCTCCCGAAGGGTGCGCCGCCGCCATTTGCGCGCCGTCCACCAGCGCCAGACGAGGATCGAGGCGAAATAGCCGACGAGCGCGCTCAGGGCGGCAATGATGAACAGGCCGCTGACCGTCGCCAGCGCCGCGTCGGAGAAGAGCCAGGTGAACCATTCCCGGATCGTCGCCTCGCGTCCCGGAACCCCGGTATGGCCGCCCAGGCCGAGCGAGCTTCCGACGAAATAGGAAGCGGTGAGGATGAAGGGCGTGGTGAAAGGGTTGGACAGGAAGGTCATCAAAGCGGCGACCGGGATGTTGCCGCGGAACGGGATGCACAGAAGTGCCGAGCCGATGATCTGCAGGCCAGGGACCATGACGAAGATCCCGACCAGAAGGCCGATCGCGACCCCGCGCGGCACCGAGCGGCGGGTGAAGCGCCAAAATTCCGAGTGAAGCACGCGCTGGCCGAACGGCCGGATCCAGCGATTTTCGGCCAGGCCCTCGCGGGTCGGCATGTTCCTGCGGGCCCAGCGGCCGAGGCGTCCTCCGTCCTCAGCCACGGTCGCGCAACAGCCGGCCCTGCTCCCGTTTCCAGTCCTTCTCTTTCTGATATTCGCGCGTGTCGGGCGCCTTGCGGCCGCGCGCCAGAGCGAGCTCGACCTTGGCCCGGCCGCGGCTGTTGAAATAGATTGAGAGCGGCACGAGGGTCATGCCCTGGCGGGCGACGGCGCCATGGAGCTTGGCGATCTCGCGCTCGTGGAGGAGCAGTTTGCGCGGCCTCTTGGGCTCGTGATTGTGGCGGTTGCCGTGGCTGAACTCGGGAATGTTGGCGTTGATCAGCCAGGCCTGGTCGTCCTTCACCTCGGCATAGCTCTCCGCGATCGAGCCCTCGCCGAAACGAAGCGACTTCACCTCGGTGCCGGTGAGCGCGATGCCGGCCTCGTAGGTCGATTCGACCGCATAATCGAAGCGCGCGCGCCGATTCTCGGCGACGACCTTCTGCTTGTCGAACGTGGCGGGACGGGGACGGACCATGATCAGCAGATAGGGACGACAAGGGCGGAAGGGAAACTGGCGCGGCCGATTCCCCATCCGTTCGGGCTGAGCTTGTCGAAGCCCTGCCCTTCTCCCCCTCCGGGAAGAGGAAAGGAGAG
>JBEVDE010000162.1:0-6128 GCA_040514175.1 Allosphingosinicella sp.
CGCTGGCGCTCCGGCAGGCGAAAGTGAACGCGATTGGCATCGTCGGATTGGTCGAGAACATGCCCGACGGCAACGCCCAGCGCCCGGGCGACGTCGTCACCTCGATGTCCGGCCAGACGATCGAGGTGATCAACACCGACGCGGAAGGGCGGCTCGTGCTGTGCGACGCGATGACCTGGGCTCAGCGCCAGTACCGGCCCGAGGTGATCGTCGATCTCGCCACCCTGACCGGAGCGATGATCATCTCGCTCGGCCACGAATATGGCGGCCTGTTCTCCAACGACGACGGCCTCGCCGCCCAGCTCACCGCCGCCGGCGCGGCGAGCGGCGACAAATTGTGGCGGATGCCGCTCGGCGATCCCTATGACAAACTGATCGATTCGCCGATCGCCGACATGAAGAACGTCGGGCCGAGGGAGGGCGGCTCGATCACCGCCGCGGTCTTCCTCCAGCGCTTCGTCGAGGCCGGGGTCAAATGGGCCCATCTCGACATCGCCGGAATGGCCTGGGCCGACAAGGCGAGCCACCTCTACGACAAGGGCGCGACCGGCTATGGAGTCGCCCTGCTGGATCGGTTCGTGGCGGAGAATTTCGAAGGGTGATCGTCATCCCGGCGAAAGCCGGGACCCATGAACACGGAAAATCGAGAGTTTCCGACGGCGTCTGTGTTCATGGATCCCGGGTCGAGCCCGGGATGACGGGTTCGGGATGACGTTATCATGATCGTCGACTTCTACCATCTCACCGCCTCGCCGCTCGAGCGGGTGCTGCCGAGCATCGCCGAGAAGGTGGTGGCGGGCGGCGAGCGGCTGCTGGTGGTGGCCGGGCCCGACCTTCTCGCGAGCCTCGACGAGCAATTGTGGAGCTATGCGAAGGACAGCTTCCTGCCCCATGGCCGCGAGGGAGCCGAAAGCCAGCCGGTCTTCCTGTCGGAAAAGCCCGAGGCGGCCAACGGCGCCACCAACGTCGCCCTCGCCGACGGCCGCTGGCGCGACGAGGCATTGGGCTTCGCCCGCACCTTCTATTTCTTCGACAATGTCTCCCGCGAGTCCGCCCGCGAGGCCTGGCGGGCGCTGAAGGGCCGGCCGGAGGTCGAGGCGCGCTACTGGAAGCAGGACGAGCGCGGGAAGTGGGTCCAGGGACCGTAAATGTCGTCATCCCGGATTTGATCCGGGATCCATGAACTCGAACATACCCGTATTTCACCGGTCCGTGTTCATGGATCCCGACTTTCGTCGGGATGACGGTAGGGGGAATTGCCCTTTGTCCCCACTCCCCCTAGAGAGCCCGCCAAATCCCACCTCATTCACGGAGCATAGAGCCGGCCATGGCGACCGAACGTACTTTCTCGATCATCAAGCCCGACGCCACGAGGCGCAACCTCACCGGCGCGATCACCGCCAAGCTCGAGGAGGCCGGCCTTCGGGTCGTCGCCTCGCGCCGGATCCGGATGACCCGCGAGCAGGCCGAGGGCTTTTACGGAATCCATCGCGAGCGGCCCTTCTTCAACGACCTCGTTGCCTTCATGACGTCAGGCCCGGTCGTCGTTCAGGTCCTCGAGGGCGACAATGCCGTCGCCCGCAACCGCGAGGTGATGGGCGCGACCAATCCCGCCAATGCCGACGAAGGCACGATCCGCAAGGACTTCGCCGAGTCGATCGAGGCGAACAGCGTCCACGGCTCCGACAGCGCCGAGAATGCGGCGATCGAGATCGATTTCTTCTTCAAGCCCGAAGAGGTGGTGGGGTAATTAAATGCTCCCCGGCATTTTGCCGGGGAGGGGGACCATGCGAAGCATGGTGGAGGGGTAGCTGGCACAGGCCTGCGCCATTACCCCTCCACCACCCTCCGGGTGGTCCCCCTCCCCGAGCAAGCTCGGGGAGGATTACAAAACGTCCACATGCCCCGGCCGAAGCCGGGCGCAGAATTTGTCGAGCGTCTCGGGATAGAGACGGTGCTCCTCCTTGAGCACCCGCTCGGCCAGCATCGATTCGCTCTCCCGCTCGCGCACCCTGACCCTGGCCTGGGCGAGGACCGGCCCGCCGTCGAGCTCCTCGGTGACGAGATGGACCGAGCAGCCGACCCAGATCTCGCCCGCCTCGAGCGCCCGGCGGTGGGTGTCGAGGCCCGGATAGGCGGGAAGAAGGCTCGGGTGGATGTTGAGGATCCGGCCCCGCCATTTGCCGATGAACCCGGCCGACAGAAGCCGCATGTAGCCGGCCAGCGCCACCACCTCCACGTCCGCCTCGCGCAAAGCCAGATCGAGCCGATGGTCGAATTCCTCGCGCTCCATCCCCTTGTGGCTAAGCGACCAGATCGGGATTCCGAGCCGCCGGGCGACGACCAGGCCGCGCGCCTCCGGAACGTTGGAGGCGACCAGGGCGAGGTCGTAGCTGCGCGCCTCGCGCCTCTTATATTCGCTGAGCGCCACCATGTTGGTGCCGCGCCCCGAGACGAGCACGCCGACCCGCACCCGCTCAGCCATGATGGGTCGCGGCCCAGTCCCCCCGCGCGCCCCAGCACCCGCCCGGGCCGGCGACGGTGCAGCCCTTCGGGCCCGCCTCGACCCGGCCGATAGGAAAGACAATCTCGCCCGCTTCTTCAAGGGCTTGCGAGACGTCGTTGATATCGTCTGGAGATACTATCGCGACCATGCCGACGCCGCAGTTGAACGTCCGGGCCATTTCCTCGGGCTCGATATTGCCCTGCGCCTGGAGGAACGCCATCAGCCGCGGCTGCGGCCAGGCGCCGGCGTCGATGCGGGCGTGAAGCCCGTCGGGCAGGATCCGCGGCACATTCTCCAGAAGCCCGCCGCCGGTGATATGGGCCAAAGCGCGCACCTTGCCCGCGCGGACCAGCGGCAGCAGCGGCTTCACATAGATTCGGGTCGGCGCCAGCAGCGCCTCGATCAGAATTACGTCCGGGTCGAAGAGGGCCGGCCGCTCCAGCTTCCAGCCGCGGTCGGCGGCGAGCCTTCGAACCAGCGAGAAACCGTTGGAATGGACGCCCGACGAGGCGAGGCCGAGGATGACGTCGCCCGCCGCCACCTTCGCGCCGGTCAAGGCCTCGTCCCGCTCCACCGCTCCGACGCAGAAGCCGGCGAGGTCGTAATCGCCCTCGGCATACATGCCCGGCATCTCGGCCGTCTCGCCCCCGATCAGCGCGCAGCCGGCCTGGCGGCAGCCCTCGGCGATCGACGCAATCACCCGCTCGGCGACGGCGCCATCGAGCTTCGCGCAGGCGAAATAATCGAGGAAGAAGAGCGGCTCCGCCCCCTGAACGATGAGGTCGTTGGCGCACATCGCGACGAGGTCGACGCCGACGCCGTCGTGGCGGCCGGAATCGATGGCGCGCTTCAATTTGGTTCCGACGCCGTCATTGGCGGCGACCAGCAAGGGATCGCGATAGCCCGCCGCCTTGAGGTCGAAAAAGCCCCCGAAACCGCCGAGCGAAGCGTCCGCCCCCGGCCGCGCCGTCGCCTTGGCGAGCGGTCCGATCGCCTTGACCAGCGCATTTCCGGCGGCGATCGAGACCCCCGCTTTGGCATAAGTGTAGCTGTCGCCGTCGCCCATCGCCGCCGACTAAAGCCTGTGCCGATGATATTGAAGCCCTTTGTTCTCGGGAGCGGGCCGGCCCAGCTTCCCAGCCGAGGCGAGCGCAAAGCCCCTCTCCCGTCCTTACGGGAGAGGAAGGGCCCAAGCCGAAGGCTTGGGAGGTGAGGGTCTTGCTGAGTCCGGTGTACAGACCCTCACCTCCCACCGCTTCGCGGCGGGCCCCTCCTCGCCCGTGAAGGACGGGAGAGGGGCTAGGCGATGCTGCATGTCCACGCACTCTAGTTCGCGCTTGGATTTCCACGTTCAACTCGCCAAAAGGCGGGCGTGAAGCCGACCCGCCTTCTGCCCCTCCTGCTCGTCGCCTTGCTCGCCTCGCTCCTCGCCGGGCGGGCGGTCTGGGCGCAATTGGAGGGCGCCGACCGCGGCGTTCCGCCGATCGACAGCGCGAGCACCTTCGAGATCACCGGGATCGAGGTCGACGTCAGCGCCGACACCGCCGACAAGGCGCGCGAGGAGGGCTGGCGCCAGGCCCAGCAGAAAGGCTGGAAGGCGCTCTGGGCCAAGACCAACAGCCGTCCGCTCGATCAGGCGCCCGGCCTCACCGATTCCGCCCTGAACGGAATGGTGGCGGGAATCGTCGTCGAGCAGGAGCAGATCGGTCCGAAACGCTATATCGCCACTCTGGGCGTGCTCTTAGACCGCGCCCGCACCGGCCAGCTGCTCGGCGTGAGCGGCTCGGTCCGGCGCTCGGCGCCGGTGCTCGTCATCCCGGTGATGCTGACCGGCTCCTCCTTCCAGAGCTTCGAATCGCGCAACGAATGGCAGCGCGCCTGGGCCCGCTACCGGACCGGCAACAGCCCGGTCGATTACGTCCGGCCGGCCGGTTCGGGAATCGATCCGCTGCTGCTCAACGTCACCCAGAGCCGCCGTCCCGGCCGGGCCTGGTGGCGGATGCTGCTCGACCAATATGGCGCCGCCGACGTCGTCACGCCCGAAGTCCATCTCAAGCGGCTCTATCCCGGCGGACCCGCGATCGGGATATTCACCGCCCGCCACGGCCCGGACAACCGCGTCCTCGGCCAGTTCACGCTGCGCGTCGAGAACAGTGCCCTCATCCCGCGCCTGCTCGACGAGGGCGTTCGCGGCCTCGACCTGCTCTACAGCCGGGCCCTCGCCGCCGGCGAGCTCAGGCCCGATCCGTCGCTGATCGTCCCCGAGCCGCCCCTGCTCGAGGAGATCGTGGACGAGGAAGTAGCGGCGGAGGAGACGGAGCGGCCGCTTCCGCCCCCCGGTTCGACCCCTGTCGGCGCCGTGACCGTCATCCGGATCGAGGTCGACACGCCCGACCAGGCGGCGATCGGCCGGGCCGAGCTGGCGGTGAGCCGGGTCCCCGGGGTCACCTCGGCCTTCACCACCAACCCGTCGGTCGGCGGAACGTCGGCGATGCGGGTGAGCTATATGGGCGAGGCCGCCGCTTTGGCCGCGGCGCTCGAAGCGCAGGGCTGGCGGGTCTCGGGCTCGGGCAACAGCCTGCGTCTGTCGCGGGGCGGCGACTGAGGTGCCGCAGATCGCGCTGCCGCTCGACTGGCCGGTAGCCGACCGCGATGAGGATTTCCTCATCTCCGACTCCAACCGCGCCGCCTTCGATCACCTCAAGAGCTGGTCGCTCTGGCCGGTCATGGCCACCCTCGTCACCGGTCCCCGCAAGTCGGGCCGGAGCCTGCTCGGGCGACTGTTCGTCCGCAAGACCGGCGGCCGGCTGTTCGACAATGC
Organism: Allosphingosinicella sp.; assembly: GCA_040514175.1. Classification (GTDB taxonomy): domain Bacteria; phylum Pseudomonadota; class Alphaproteobacteria; order Sphingomonadales; family Sphingomonadaceae; genus Allosphingosinicella. The sequence goes on from JBEVDE010000162.1 coordinate 5,328, forward strand.
CGAGGACCATGACGAGGAGGCGATCTTCCACGCCTGGAACGAGGCCCAGCTGTCGCGCCGGCCGCTGCTCATCGTCGCCGACTCGCCGCCGCCTTTGTGGAAGGTGACCCTGCCGGATCTGCGCTCGCGAATGGCGGCGACGCCCCACGTCGCCATCGGCGGTCCCGACGACATTCTGATCGGCGATCTCATCGTCAAATTGCTCGGCGACCGGGGCATCGCCGTGCCGCCCGAGGTGCCCGCTTTCATCGTGCCTCGGATCGAACGATCCTACGTGACCGTTCTGCAGGTCGTCGCCGCGCTCGACCGCGCCGCTTTGTCACATCATCGTCGCATAACCGTGGCAATGGTGAAGCGCGCGCTCTCGGAAGACGGCATGATCAAGAGGGCGAGAAGCCAGCAGGAATGAACGAAACCGCCCCTTTATCCGCTTCCGAGGCGCCGCTGGCGCCGCGGGAGCTTTACTTCAATCGGGAGCTGAGCTGGCTCGCCTTCAACCGGCGGGTGCTCGAGGAAGCCCGCAACCCCGCCCATCCCCTGCTCGAGCGGCTTCGTTTCCTCTCCATCTCGGGAAGCAATCTCGATGAATTCTTCATGGTCCGGGTCGCCGGCCTCAAGGCCCATCGCCTGCTCGGCGTCGAGGAGGCGTCGGCCGACGGGCTCACCCCGGCCCAGCAGCTCGCCGCCGTCGTCGCCGAGGCCGACGAGTTGACCCAGAGCCAGCAGCAGGTCTGCTCGGAGCTGCGCCGGGCGCTCGCCGAGGCCGGGGTGGCGGTGATCGGAAGCGGCGCCATCGATTCC
>JBEVDE010000178.1:0-6707 GCA_040514175.1 Allosphingosinicella sp.
AGCGGTCGAGATGCTGATGCCGACCATCCAGTCGGCCGATCTGTGGCGCCAGTCCGGCCGCTACGACGCCTACGGCCCGGAGATGCTGCGCTTCAAGGACCGGCACGACCGCGAGATGCTCTACGGTCCGACCAACGAGGAGATGATCACCGCGCTGTTCCGCGACGACACCCGCTCGTACCGCGACCTCCCGCGCACGCTCTACCACATCCAGTGGAAGTTCCGTGACGAGGTCCGCCCGCGTTTCGGCGTGATGCGCGGGCGCGAGTTTCTGATGAAGGACGCCTATAGCTTCGACCTCGACGAGGCCGGGCTCAGGGCCAGCTACGAGGCGATGTTCGTCGCCTATCTGAGGACTTTCGCCCGACTGGGCCTCACCGCCGTTCCGGTGAAGGCGCCGACGGGTCCGATCGGCGGCGACCTCAGCCACGAATTCCACATCCTCGCCGACACCGGCGAGAGCGCGCTCTTCTACGATTCGGCCATCGAGGATATCTCCCGCGACGAGTTGCTCGCCGCCGATTCGTCGACCATAGCCCGCCTGACCGCGCTCTACGCGATGGAGGAAGAGGAACATGCCAAGGTGGCGGACTGCCCGGTGCCGGCCGACCGCCTGCGCACCCGCAGAGGCATCGAGGTCGGCCACATCTTCGCCTTCGGCACCAAATACAGCGCCAGCATGGGGCTTTCCGTCCAGGCCAAGGACGGCAGCCAGGTGCAGCCGCAGATGGGCAGCTACGGCATCGGCGTGTCGCGGCTGATGGGGGCGATCATCGAGGCGAGCCACGACGACAAGGGCATCGTCTGGCCCGAATCCGTCGCGCCCTTCGAGGTCGGCCTGATCAACATGCGCGCCGACGACGGCAACGTCACCAGCGCCGCCGACGAGCTTTACGGCCGCCTCCGCGAGGCCGGGGTCGACACGCTCTACGACGACCGCGACGAGCGCGGCGGCGCCAAGTTCGCGACCATGGACCTCATCGGCCTGCCCTGGCAGCTGATCGTCGGTCCCAAGGGGCTGGAGCGCGGCGTGGTCGAGCTGAAGCGCCGCTCCGGCGCCGAGCGCGAGGAATTGTCGATCGAGAGCGCCCTGGCGAGGCTGACGTCACCCCAGCGAAGGCCGGGGGCCCAGTGAGAACAAACTCCGAGCCTTTCATCCCCCGGGACCCCAGCCTTCGCTGGGGTGACGGCCTTTCGGGGCCGTCATGATCCTCTCCCGCTACGAGCGCATGGTCGCCCGGCGCTATCTGCTTCCGGGCAAGGGAGAGGGGTTCATCTTCCTCGTCGCCGCGATCAGCCTGGTCGCCGTCGCTCTCGGGGTCGCCGCCCTGATCGTGGTGATGAGCGTGATGAACGGCTTCAGGGCCGAGCTGTTCGACAAGATCGTCGGCCTGAACGGCCACGCCGTTGTGCAGGGCTATGGCGGCCGGCTGCCCGACTGGCGCGAGATCGTGCGCGAGGCCCGGGCCACGCCCGGGGTCACCGATGCGCTGCCGCTGATCGAGCAGCCGCTGATGGTGACCTACGAGGGCCGGGTCGAGGGCGTTCTCGTCCGCGGCATGGAGCGCGCCGACATCCTCCGCAACGAAACCCTGCAGGGCAAGGTCCTCTCCGGCTCCCTGGAATCGCTCCGCGCCGGCGAGGGCAATGTCGCGATCGGCGCCCGGCTGGCCGAAGCGCTCGGCGCCAATGTCGGCGGCCAGATCAGCCTGATCAGCCCCGACGGCCGGACCACTCCGTTCGGCACGGTGCCGCGCATCGTCTCCTACAATGTCTCGGCCGTCTTCGAGGTCGGGGTCTATGATTACGACAAGGCGTTCGTGATCATGCCGATCGAGGATGCGCAGACCCTGCTTCTGATGGGCGACGCGGTCGGCATGGTCGAGGTCGAGACGGTCGACGCCGACCGGGTCGGCGAGATCCTCGAGCCGCTCCGCGCCCGGGTCAGCGGCCGGGCGGCGGTCGCGGACTGGCGCTCGATGAACACCGCCCTGTTCGAGGCGCTTCAGGTCGAGCGTGTGGCGATGTTCGTCATCCTCTCGATCATCATCCTCGTCGCCGTGTTCAACATCCTCTCCTCCCTGATCATGCTGGTGAGGGCCAAGACCCGCGACATCGCCATATTGCGCACGATGGGCGCGACCCGGCGCGGGCTGATGAAGGTGTTCGTGACGGTGGGCGTGATCATCGGCGCGATCGGCATCCTCGCCGGCCTCGGCCTCGGTTTCCTGCTCCTCTATTTCCGCCAGCCCTTCGTCAATTTCGTCCAGTTCATCACCGGCCAGAATCTGTGGGACCCGTCGATCCGCTTCCTCACCGAGCTGCCGTCCAAGCCCGATGCGTTCGAGGTGCTGGCCATCGTGGTCATGGCGCTGGTGCTGAGCTTCCTCGCCACGCTCTACCCGGCGTGGAAGGCGGCGAGCACCGACCCGGTCCAGGTGCTTCGCTATGAATGAGGTGCTCGAGGTCAGGGGCCTGAAACGCAGCTTCAGGCAGGGCGGGGTCACGATCGACGTGCTTCGCGGCATCGATCTGGAGGTGCGCGCGGGTGAGATCGTCGCCCTGCTCGGGCCGTCCGGCTCGGGCAAGTCGACCCTGCTCCAGGCGGTGGGGCTGCTCGAGGGCGGCTTCGAAGGCTCGATCCGCATCGCCGGCGAGGAAGTGGCGGAGCTCAGCGACGGCAACCGCACAAGGGTGCGCCGCGACACCCTGGGCTTCGTCTACCAGTTCCACCATCTCCTGCCCGATTTCACCGCGCTCGAGAATGTCGTCATCCCGCAGCTCGTCAAAGGCGCGACCCGCGAGCGGTCGGAGGAACGGGCGAAGTCGCTGCTCGGAACGCTCGGCCTCGCCGAGCGGGTCACCCACCGTCCGAGCAAATTGTCGGGCGGCGAGCAGCAAAGGGTGGCCGTCGCCCGCGCCCTCGCCAACCGGCCGGCCCTCGTCCTCGCGGACGAGCCCACCGGCAATCTCGACGAGGCCACCGCGGACATCGTCTTCGCCGAGTTTCTCCGCCTCGTCCGCGACGAAGGCAGCGCCGCCCTGGTCGCCACCCATAACGAGCGGATCGCGGCCAAGATGGACCGGGTGCTCAGGCTTCACGAGGGCGTTCTGGAATGAGCCCGTCCCTCCGCCGGATCGTCTGGAGGATCATCGTCGGAATCGCCGCCCTGATCGCCCTCTTCTTCGTCGCCCTGATCGGCGCGTTCGGAAGCGGCTACGTGCGCAACCTCTATCTGCCTTCCGAAGCGATGGCGCCGACTCTCGAGAAAGGCGATCGCTTCATCGCCTATATGGACGGCGGCGGCAGCCTCGATCGCGGCGACATCGTTCTCGTCGCGGTCGGCGAGGCGACCTACGTCAAGCGGATAGCCGCTTTGGCCGGCGACACGATCGGGGTCAGCGGCGGCATCGTCATCCTCAACGGCCGCCCCGTCGCTCAGCGCTTCCTGGCCGAGGAGAGGCGCCCCGAGGCCCCCGGCGCGGCGCCCGCCCGCCGGCTCGCCGAGCAGCTTCCCGGCGAAGCGGCGCCGCACGAGATATTGGACATGGGTCCGACCGATGTCGACGAATTTCCCGAGGTGCGGGTCCCGGCCGGCTTCGTCTTCCTGCTCGGCGACAATCGCGACCGTTCCGCCGACAGCCGGGTGCCGCGGGCCCAGTCCGGGGTCGACATGTTGCCGGTCGCGGACGTCAGAGGCCGCCCGCTCTTCTGCACCAAGGGCTGCAAGCTCGGCCGCTGACGGCCGGGCGCGGGGAAAGATGCCGCCGCTGCTGCGTTGGCGGCGGACGAGCGGGGAAGCTGGAGCGGTTCGATGGCGTTGCGTAATCTGATTCTGCTGGTCGCGGGCACCTCCGCCGTGCTCGGCGGCTGCGACTGGATGAAGAAGAAGGATCCGCCGGCCCAGAAGAGCAAGACGGAGCTGGCGAGCGAGCAGCGCGAGCGAATCCGCAAGGCCTGCGCGTCCGAGGCGACCTACGACCGCCTGAAGGAGCTCGTCTTCGACGAAGCCGCCCGGATCCGCAATTCCGACCCGCGCAACCTCGATCCGCTCGCCGCCGCCTCGGTGGTCCGGATGGAGGATCCGGTGGTCAAGAGCCGCGACGACGAATTGAACGTCACCGTATGCAGCGGCCGCTTCGTCCTCGAACTCCCGCCGGGCGCCGAAAACGCCTTCGACGGCAAGACCCGCCTCGACGCCAGGGTCGAATATGCGGCGCAGGCCGCGGTCGACGGAAGCGGCCTCGTCTACCAGATGGACGGCGCCGAGCCGATCATCTACCGGCTCGCCACCTTCGGCCTCAACGACCAGCCGACCAGGCTGGAGGCGGGCGGGCCGAAGCGTCTCCCGCCGGCGCCCCCCGCCGCGGTCGAGCCTCAGCCCGAATCGTTTCCCGAGCCGGCGCCGCCTCCACCCGCGCCCTCGGCGCAGCCGGCCGCGCCTCCGGCGACCCGGGTCACCGTCCGGCCGAGCTTCAACTGCCGCTACGGCGAGACCCGGACCGAGAAGATGATCTGCGCGTCGCCGCGGCTGGCCGCCCAGGACCGGGCGATGGCGTCGCTTTACTACGATCTGATGGCCGGCGCCGATCCCGCGACCCGAGGCCATTTGCGGCGGACCCGCGACGCCTTCCTGGCGCGGCGCGAGCAGTGCCGGAGCGACGGCTGCGTCGATTCCGTCTATGCCGCGCGCATGGCCGAGCTGAGGAATATCGGCCGCGGGGATTAATGCCGCCACCGTCATCCCGGCGAAAGCCGGGATCCATGGACACCGCCAGTGCCATTCCGCGCAGGGCCGTGTTCATGGGTCCCGGATCAAGTCCGGGATGACGGTCATATTAGGTGTGGAAAACCTCTCGCTCGGCGCTTCCATCGCCGCTCGGCAACCACCATAACCGGGCGATGGCCGGCCCCTACGTTCCCCTTCGAATTTTCTCCAGCTACACCATGCTGGAGGGATCGATCGAGCCCAAGGCGATCGCCAAGCAGGCGAAAAGGCTGGACTTCCCGGCCGCGGCGCTGACCGACCGCAACGGCCTCTACGCCGCCATGGCGTTCACCGACGCCTGCCGGGAGGCGGGCGTTCAGCCGATCGTCGGGACGATGCTCGCCGTCGCCCGGCCGGGCGCCAACGGCGGCTCGCCCGTGCTCGACTGGATCGGGCTCTATGCCCAGAATGATGCCGGCTACGGCAATCTCTGCGCGCTCGTCTCCGAGGCGCATCTCGGCCGTCCGGTCGAGGAGCCGGCCCATGTCGGCCTCGACGCTCTGGAGGGCCGAAGCGACGGGCTCATCGCTCTGACCGCGGGTGGGGAGGGCGCGCTGGCGCGGCTGCTCGCGGAGGAGCAGGAGAGCGCCGCGGCCGAAATTCTGGAGCGCCTGAAGGCGCTGTTCCCCGGGCGGCTCTACATCGAGCTGAGCCGCCGCGGCGATGCGATCGAGACCCGCGCCGAAGCGCGGCTGCTCGAGATCGCCTACGCGCAGGATCTGCCGCTGGTCGCGACCAATCCCGCGGCCTATGCGGAAGCGCCTTTCCACCAGGCGCACGACGCCATGCTGTGCATCGCCCAGTCGAGCCAACTCGACCGCGACGATCGCATCCGGTCTTCCGAGGAGGCCTGGCTGAAACCCGCGGCGGAGATGCGCCGCCTGTTCGCCGACCTGCCCGAGGCGATCGAGAATAGCGGCGTGATCGCCCGCCGCTGCGCATTCGGAGCGCCCAAGCGCAAGCCGATCCTGCCCAGCATCGCCGGCGACACCGAAGCGGAAGCCGAACAGCTGCATCGCGATGCCCGGGCGGGGCTCGAAGCCCGGCTCGCGCTTTATTCGGACCTGAGCGGGGAAGACCGGAAAGCCTATTTCGACCGGCTCGACTATGAAGCGGACATCATCGTCCGGATGGGCTTTTCGGCTTACTTCCTGATCGTCGCCGACTTCATCAAATGGGCCAAGGAGAACGACATACCGGTCGGCCCGGGCCGCGGCTCGGGCGCGGGCTCGGTCGTCGCCTGGGCGCTCACCATCACCGACCTCGATCCGATCCGCCTCGGCCTGCTGTTCGAGCGCTTCCTCAACCCCGAGCGCGTGTCGATGCCGGACTTCGACATCGACTTTTGCGAAACCCGGCGCGGCGAGGTCATCCGCTACGTCCAGCAGCGCTACGGCGCCGACAAGGTCGCCCAGATCATCACCTTCGGGAAGCTGAAGGCGCGCGCCGTGCTCAAGGACACCGGGCGGGTGCTGCAAATGCCCTACGGCCAGGTCGACCGGCTCGCCAAGGCGATTCCCAACCATCCCACCGACCCCTGGACCCTCGAGCGGGCGCTGAACGGGGTCACCGAGCTCGCCGCCGAATATAAGAACGATCCGCAGGTGCGCCGATTGTTCGACCTGGCGATGAAGCTCGAGGGGCTTCCGCGCCACGCTTCGACCCACGCCGCCGGAGTCGTCATCGGCGACCGCCCGCTCGACCAGCTCGTCCCGCTCTACCGCGACCCGCGCTCCGACATGCCGGTCACCCAGTTCGACATGAAATATGTCGAGGCGGCAGGACTCGTGACGTTCGACTTTCTCGGCCTCAAGACCCTGTCCGTGCTCCAGAAGGCGGTGCAGATGCTGGCGAGGCGGGGACTGGAGGTCGATCTCGACCGCCTCTCCTGGGAGGACGAGGACGTCTACAAGCTGCTCCAGCGCGGCGACACCGTCG
>JBEVDE010000189.1:0-3623 GCA_040514175.1 Allosphingosinicella sp.
TGGTGACGTGGTATTAAGTCCGCCCCTTGGCAGAGGGGTCGGGGGCCCCCCCTTTGGGGGGTGGCGGGGTAATTGCCGAGGCTTCGGCCAGCTACCCCTCCACCAGGCTTCGCCTGGTTCCCCTCCCCACGCATGGCGTGGGGAGGACTATCCGTTGCGCCGCCCCCGTGCCGCGCCTATCTGACCCTTAAGCAGAGCAAGGGAGAGTCATGAGCACTTTCGACGACCGCGAACGGGCCTTCGAGACCAAATATGCGCGGGACCAGGAGATGCAGTTCAGGATCACGGCGCGGCGCAACCGGCTGCTCGGCCAGTGGGCGGCGAATCTGATGGGCCTCAGCCAGGCCGAGGCCGACGCTTATGCGAGCGACGTCATCCGCGCCGATTTCGAGGAGGCCGGCGACGAGGACGTGATCCGCAAGGTGCTCGGCGACCTGACCTCGGCCGGGGTCGAATGCGACGAGGCCCGGATCCGCGAGACCCTGGCCCACAAGACCGTCGAGGCGCGGCGCCAGCTGATGGAGTCGCAGGGCTGATGGCGATGGCGGCGGCAGAGATTGAGGAGCTGATCCGCGCCGGCATCCCCGACGCCCGGGTCGAGATCACCGATCTCGCCGGCGACGGCGATCATTATGCCGCCCGGGTGGTCGCCGAAAGCTTCCGGGGCCTGCCGCGCGTTCGCCAGCACCAGCGCGTCTACGAGGCGCTTGGCGGCCGCATGGGCGGCGCCCTTCATGCCCTCCAGCTCTCCACCGCGACTCCCGATTGAGGAAGAGTAAAAATGTCCGACACCAAGACCCGAATCGACGAGATCGTCGGCAGACACGACGTCGTCCTGTTCATGAAGGGCACCGCGCTCTTCCCGCAATGCGGCTTCTCGAGCCGGGCCGTCTCCATCCTCGACCATCTCGGCGTCGGCTTCGAGACGGTCGACGTGCTCCAGGATCCGGAGATCCGCCAGGGCGTGAAGGAATATTCCGACTGGCCGACCGTCCCCCAGCTCTACGTCAAGGGCGAGTTCGTCGGCGGCTCCGACATCATGATGGAGATGTTCGAGGCCGGCGAGCTCCAGCAATTGCTCGACGAGAAGCAGGTCGCGAAGGCGTAGGAATAAAATTCCTCCCCTGCCTTTGCAGGGGAGGGGGACCATGCGAAGCATGGTGGAGGGGCCTTTTCTGAGTCCGAAGAACCCCTCCACCGCGCTTCGCGCGGTCCCCCTCCCCCGGAAGTCCGGGGGAGGAATTTGTCAGGCGGCCGCGGCCCGCATCCGGCGCAGCCCCGCATATTCGAGCAGCGCCAGCCCGAGCACCGCCACCGCCTGAATTGCGACGAAAGCCATGCCCGGCGCCGTGATCCGCGCCGCCTCGGTTTCGATCAGCAGGAAGCTTTCCGCCGTCCAGGCGACATTGCCGGCGATGACCAGCCAGACGAGCGGGCTCGGCGGGGCCGGGCGCGAGGCCAGCCAGGCGATGAAGGCGGCGAGCGGCAGGAGCAGCAGGCCCGCGCCGAACAGCAGCCGGTCGGCCAGTCCGAACAGCCCCGAGAGCGGGCCGGCGCCGAGGCAGAGCAGAAGGCCGATCAGGGCGCAGCTGGCGGAATCGAGGGCGAGCACTCGGCGGAGGAAGGCTGGGGAGTTCATCGGTCCGATCCTTTCTTTCGAAGGGCGCTCCGGTGAGCGCCGTCCGGTCCTGATCGGCCTTTCGAGGTCATGCTGTCGATTACCTGCCAGGTAATGGGATTCGCTTGGCGCCTGGGTTAGGCTGCGCCATGGCCGCCCGTCCCGCCGACCTCGTCGGAAACCAGATCCGCATTTGGCGCAGCCGCCGGCGCCTCAGCCAGCTCGACCTCGCGCTCGACGCCGAGATTTCGGCGCGGCACCTGAGCTTCATCGAGACGGGACGGTCGCGGCCGAGCCGGGCGATGATTTTGCGGCTGGCGGAGCGGCTCCGGATCCCGCCGCGCGAGCGCAACGTCCTGCTCGTCGCCGGCGGCTTCGCCCCGGCCCAGCCCGCCCGCGCCCTCGACGATCCCGAGCTCGCCGCCGCCCGCCGGGCGGTGGACAAGGTGCTCGCCGCCTACGAGCCCTATCCCGCGCTCGCGGTCGACCTCCACTGGAACCTCGTCGCCGCCAATGCCGGGATCGCGCCCTTCCTGGCGGACGTCGCGCCGCAGCTTTTGCAGCCGCCGCTCAACGTGCTTCGGCTGAGCCTCCACCCGGAAGGGCTGGCGCCCCGGATCGAGAATCTGGCGGAGTGGCGGGGCTACGTCTTCCGCCGGCTCGAGGAGCAGATCGACGTCAGCGCCGATCCGGTGCTTGCGGCGCTTCTGGAGGAGCTTCGCGCCTATCCCGGCGGAGTCGCCGTCTCGGGCGAGACGAACGGCATCGCGATCCTCCTCAAGGTGCGCCAGGGCCCGCACCTGCTCTCCTTCCTCAGCATGACGACGGTGTTCGGGACCCCGGTCGACATCACTTTGTCGGAGCTGGCGATCGAAGCCTTCCTGCCGGCCGATTCGGCGACGGCGGACTATTTACGGGGCTGAAAAGAAAGGGGCGGACGGCGGGACCAGAAAACCGCTCGTCCGCCCCTGTTCGTGTGGAAGCGTGTGGACGCGGATAAGGATACACGCCCCGTGCCAAAGCGGGCCTTTGGCGGATTTCCGGGCCTTGCAATGGTTTACGGGATTTAACCGCTTTTGCTTATTGTAAAGCGATCCGACAGCAAGTCATTGTGCCTCCGTGCCATTCATCGGGCGTTCAGCGGTCGAGGCAGAATTACACATGTAATCGACAGGGAGGGTGAGGCCGTGGAGAGAATCGCCGAAGGCGAATATGCGGTGATGGAGGTGCTGTGGGACGAGGCGCCGCTGACCGCCGCCGACGTCGCCGCCAGGGTTCCGGAGCACCGCGGCTGGAGCCTCGCCACCGTCAAGACCATGCTCTCGCGCCTGCTCGCCAAGGGCGTGCTCAGTCATGAAGAGGACGGCCGGCGCTACCTCTACCGTCCGGCCATTCGCCGCGAGGATTATGTCGCCGAGGAATCGGGCCGGCTGATCGACCGCATGTTCGGCGGCCGGGTGCCGGCGCTGGTCGCCCAGCTCGCCGCCCGCGACAAGCTGACTCCCGCCGACATCGCCGAGATCGAGAAGCTCCTCAAGGCGCTCAAGTCATGATCGCCTGGCTGATTGAGACGTTTGTCGCCGTCACCCTGCTGATGGCGATGGTTCTGTTGCTGCGCGGTCCCGTCGCGCGCAGCTTCGGCGCGGGCTGGGCCTATGCCTTATGGGCCGTCCCCGCGCTTCGCCTCGTCCTGCCGCCGCTGCCCCAGCTGGCGCCGGACGTCCACCTTCCGCCTGTCGTATCCTTCATCCCGACGGCGGCGGGAATGGCCGCACCCCTGCCGGCCGAGGCCGGACCCGGGCAGTGGGTGCCCTTCATGCTCGCAATGTGGGCCGGGGGTGCGGTCATCTTCCTCATTCTGCAATGGCTCGGCTACCGCGCCTTCCTGGGCCGGATCCGCGACAGCGCGCGACCGGCGCGGCCGCCTCTGTTCGGCGGAATCCGCACCTGGATCTGCGACAAGGTCGACGGGCCGCTCGCGATCGGGGTGATCGAGCGCCGGATC
>JBEVDE010000203.1:0-4461 GCA_040514175.1 Allosphingosinicella sp.
GTGTTCACCCGCCGGCGCTAAGCTGCCGCCCGCATTGCCAAAGCGCCCCGAAATCCTATTTTAGGGGCGAAGCGGCGGCGACCGTCGCGCCGGCCCGAGGGCCCAGGAGAAGCGAATTGTCAGAATCCCCCCGCAAGCCCGACAAGGACCCCTCCAACCCGTGGATGAAGAGCCTCTTCATCTGGGCCGGGATCCTGCTCGCGCTCATCCTGTTCGTTCAGATCGTCGACGGCGGCTCCTCGCGCTCGGCGGCGGGCAATTCCATGGCCTATTCGGAATTCCTGAACCGGGTCGACGAGGGCTCGGTCAAGGAAGTGTCGATCGGCAAGGAGGTGATCTCCGGCAAGCTCACCAACGGCGACGCGTTCCGGACCAATTTCATCCCCGATCCGCAGCTCACCTCGCGGCTTCGCGAGAAGGGCGTCGCCTTCCAGGGCGAGCCCGAGCCGCAGACGTCGGTGTGGCTGATCCTGCTCTACCAGTCGCTGCCCTTCCTGCTCATCCTCGGCATCGCCTTCTTCATCATGCGGCAGATGCAGAAGAACGCCGGTTCGGGCGCGATGGGGTTCGGGCGGTCGAAGGCGAAATTGCTCACCGAGAAGCAGGGGCGGGTGACGTTCGACGACGTCGCCGGGATCGACGAGTCCCGCGAGGAATTGCAGGAGATCGTCGACTTTTTGAAGGACCCGACCAAATTCGCCCGCCTCGGCGGCAAGATCCCGAAGGGGGCGCTTCTGGTCGGCGCCCCGGGCACCGGCAAGACCTTGCTGGCGCGCGCCGTCGCCGGCGAGGCGAACGTGCCCTTCTTCACCATCTCGGGCTCGGACTTCGTCGAGATGTTCGTCGGCGTCGGTGCCAGCCGTGTTCGGGATATGTTTGAGCAAGCGAAGAAAAATGCGCCCTGCATCGTCTTCATCGACGAGATCGACGCGGTCGGGCGGCATCGCGGCGCCGGGCTGGGCAACGGCAATGACGAGCGCGAGCAGACCTTGAACCAGCTGCTCGTCGAGATGGACGGCTTCGAGGCCAATGAGGGCATCATCATCATCGCCGCGACCAACCGGCCCGACGTCCTCGATCCGGCCCTGCTGAGGCCGGGCCGGTTCGACCGCCAGGTCGTCGTGCCCAGGCCCGACATCGAGGGCCGCGAGAAGATCCTCGCCGTGCACATGAAGAAGGTGCCGCTCGCCCCCGACGTCGACCCGCGCACCATCGCCCGCGGCACCCCCGGCTTCTCCGGCGCCGATCTCGCCAACCTCGTCAACGAGGCCGCCCTGCTCGCCGCCCGCAAGGGCAAGCGCCTGGTCGCCATGTCGGAATTCGAACTGGCCAAAGACAAGGTCATGATGGGCGCCGAACGCAAGTCGATGGTGATGACCGAGGACGAGAAGAAGGCGACCGCTTACCATGAGGCCGGCCACGCCCTCGTTTCGCTTCACGTGCCGGGCTGCGATCCCCTGCACAAAGTGACGATCATCCCGCGCGGCCGGGCGCTGGGCGTGACCTGGAACCTGCCCGAGCGCGACCGTTACTCGATGTCGATGAAGCAGATGAAGGCGCGGCTCGCGCTCTGCTTCGGCGGCCGGATCGCCGAGCAGCTCATCTACGGGGTCGAGGAGCTCAACACCGGCGCCTCCAACGACATCCAGCAGGCGACCGACATGGCCCGCTCGATGGTGATGGAATATGGCATGTCGGCCAAGCTCGGCTGGCTTCGCTATCGCGACAATCAGGAAGAGGTGTTCCTCGGCCACAGCGTCGCCCGAAGCCAGAGCGTCTCCGAGGAGACGGCGCGGCTGATCGACAGCGAGGTCCGCCGGCTGATCGAGGAGGCGGAAGCCGCCGCCCGCAACGTCCTCACCGAGAATCTCGATGAGCTCCACCGCCTCGCCGGCGCATTGCTCGAATATGAGACATTGAACGGCGAGGAGGCCAAGAAGGCGATCAAGGGCGAGGATATCGGCCGCGAGGACCCGAACAATCGCCGGCCGTCCATGCCCGTCGCCGGCACCTCGATCCCGTCGACCCGGCGCCCGCGCGGCGGCGGCCTCGGCGACCCGGCGCCGCAGGGCGCCTGACGGGGAGCGTTCAACCGGCGTTCAGGCCGCGGGCGCTCCCCTGTTCCGCTCACGTGGGAAGGGAAATTCGGTGAAAAAGACGCTGCTTGCCGCGGCCATGCTGGCAATCGTCCCGTTGGGCGCGGCGCAGGCGATGGACGTCGCCACCTTCCTCGCCAGGGCCGACGCCGTTCAGAAGAAGGGCATGCTGGCGCTGATGTCGAGCGACTATAAGGCGCTCAAGAGCGAGATCGAGACCCAGGCGGGCGCGCTCCGCGCCGAGCGGCTGGCGGCGGAGCGGGCGAACCGCAAGACGGCCTATTGCCCGCCCGCCAAGCAGTCGCTGACCAGCAGCGAGATCGTCACCGCCTTCCGGACCATCCCCGCCGCCCAGCGGCCGCGGGTCCAGGTCAAGGATGCGCTGCGCGCCCTGATGGCGCGCAAATATCCCTGCCGCGCCTGAACGCGGCGTCTAGCCGAGCAGGCCGAGCGCGAGCAGCCCCGTGAAGAACAGGGTCGCCGCGACGAAGGCGAAGTTGATCAGGACGAAGGTCCGCCACAGGGCGCTCCACCACGACAGTTCGTAGGCGCCGCGCAGCTGCCGGTAGATGTGAATCGGCGGAATGAACGTCATCGCCAGGATCGTAAGGACGGCCGGAACGCCGATCAGTCGAACCAGGCTGAGCGCGATCAGGGCGAGGCTCATGAACGAGATCGAGTAAGTAACGAAGACCGTGTGGTCATAGGCCTTGTAGCGCCGATAGCGGCGCCGGTGCAGGAACAGCAGCCACAGGAAGGGCACCGAGATCGGAATCAGCGCCCAGGAGAATTTATAGGCGTTGTTCTGAAGCTTGTAGACGAGCAGCTTGGGATTTTCCTTCGCCTTGGTGACGGCGTGATCGAGCCAGGGCCAGCCGGTGTCCACAACGCCGCTAAGATCCACTTTGTTGGCGGCGCCCTCCGGAGCGGCCGAGGGAATGAGCACGATCTGGGCGGTGTCGAGGGTTTGCCGTTGGCGGCGCAGCCCCGCGAGCTCGGCATCGGCCGCCGCGGTCGGCTGGCGGCGCGCGGCGAGCTCCCGCCGCTTGCGCTCGAGCTTCGCGATTTGCCCGTCCAGCTCGCCTCTTTCGCGAGCGATGTCGGCCGCGGCCTCGCGATTGGCCTGCGGCGAACCGCTCGACCTGACCGGGCCGCCGGCGAGCGAGAATATGGCGAACATCAGGAAGACCGAGAACAAAAACAGGGCCATGGGCGAGACGAAGCTGGCGCGCTGGCCGGCGACGTAGCGGCGGGTCAGCTCGCCGGGCCGCCACGCGAGCATGGGCAGGGTACGCCACAATTTGCCGTCGAAATGAAGGACGCTGTGGGCGAGATCGTGCCAGAAGGCGGTGAGCGTCCGGTGGACGTGTCCCGCCTGGCCGCATCGGTGGCAATGGGCCCCGATCAGCTCGGCGCCGCAATTGAGGCAGGCACCGTGGCCGCCGCCCTCCCCCTCGCCGGCGGCCGGCTCGACGGCGCGCGCCGCCAGCCCGCCCGTCATCGCCTCGCCGACGCTTTCCAGACCCCCTGTCATTTTTTCTACATGACGGGAGCGGGCGGCGCCGTCGAGATGGTTTAGGCGGATCGCCGGGGGCTGACGGCAAACCGCAGCTCGGGATTGCCGTATACGGTCATCGCGAGGCCTCGCGCAGGATCATGCGCAAATGCCCGGTCGACGATTTTATTGGCCTCGAAATTCGCCTCGATCAGACTGGCTCCTCCACTCCAATGCTTGAGAAAGGGCGGCAGCCAGTGCGACGGTACGCGACCGTCCAGCGGCCACGGCGAAGACACGACCGCGGCGCAGCCTCGATCGACGATTTGCTTGGCAAGGCCCAGGATCGTGTTGGCGGCAGGGTGTTTGTCGGCACGGCCGCCGCTGCACACGAATAATATCACAACCTCAATGTTGCGCAGGGCATTGGCCAACTCCGCAGCCGTCACCTGCAATACACCCTCATCCGATACCGCCTGGAAATAGCGACCCTCAGGATTCACGCCGCCATGAGCCGTGACCACCGCCAGCGTGGCTCCCGCGAACGCTGCCGGTAGAGTGGGGCCGTCGTCGACGATGAATCCATATTCGAGGAAAATAGGCTGGAGCCGCTCTGCGATCATCGGAAGCGTCTGGCTTTCATGGCCCGCGGCGGTCGAGATCCACGCACACATCCGACCGTCGCCGATGTCTCCTGCCTTGCGCGCCGCCCCAAGCCACGCGAGGGACGGCGCTGCCGCCATCGGCCTAGTCCGGCCTGCGAACTCGTCATCCACGTACAACAGATT
Source organism: Allosphingosinicella sp. (assembly GCA_040514175.1). Taxonomy (GTDB): domain Bacteria; phylum Pseudomonadota; class Alphaproteobacteria; order Sphingomonadales; family Sphingomonadaceae; genus Allosphingosinicella. Next base: position 4,380 of record JBEVDE010000203.1, read on the forward strand.
CGGAGGGAACGTCTGGAAGCCGGCGTCGGCGACCAGCACGACGGGGCCAGGCGGCAACTCCGAGAAGCGCAGGTTCGCCGTC
>JBEVDE010000300.1:0-6364 GCA_040514175.1 Allosphingosinicella sp.
CGGTGACGGCCCCGACCAGCGCCCATCTCTACGACCGCAAGGCGAAGACGCTCACCCGGCTCTACGTCGGCCGCCCGGAGCTCGAGGGCGCGCCGCTCGCCGCCATGCACCCGGTCGAGATCAGGACTCGCGACGGGTTGACCATGGTCTCCTATCTGACCCTGCCGCCCGGCAGCGATCCCGACGGCGACGGCCGGCCGGACAAAGCGGTGCCGATGGTGCTGCTGGTTCATGGCGGCCCCTGGGGCCGGGACAGCTATGGCTATGACGGCTATTCGCAATGGCTCGCCAATCGCGGCTATGCCGTGCTCTCGCCCAACTTCCGGGCCTCGACCGGATTCGGCAAGAAGTTCATCTCCGCCGGCGACCTGCAATGGGGCAAGAAGATGCAGGACGATCTGGGCGACGCCGTCGACTGGGCGGTGGCGAGCGGGATCACCGGCGCCGACAAGGTCGCGATCATGGGCGGCTCCTACGGCGGCTACGCGGTGCTCGCCGGCCTCGCCTTCACTCCGGACAAGTTCGCCTGCGGGGTCGACATCGTCGGGCCATCCAACCTCGCGACCCTGCTCGGGACGATCCCGCCTTATTGGGAGGCCCTGAAGGCGCAATTCTACAAGCGGATGGGCGATCCCAACACGGCGGAGGGAAAGGCCTATCAGCGCGAAGTCTCGCCGCTCTACAGCGCCGACAAGATCCGCCGTCCCCTCCTGATCGGCCAGGGCGCCAACGATCCGAGGGTCAACGTCGCCGAATCGCAGCAGATCGTCGACGCGCTCAAGGCCAAGGGCATACCGGTCACCTACGTCCTCTTCCCCGACGAGGGCCACGGCTTCGCCCGCCCGGTCAACAACATCGCCTTCAACGCGGTGGCGGAGAATTTCCTCGCCAAATGCCTCGGCGGCCGCGCCGAGCCGATCGGCCCGGCGCTGAAGGCGTCGTCGGCGCAGGTGCCCTACGGGGCGGAGTTCGCGCCCGGGCTGGCGGAGGCGCTGAAATAATAGTTCCTCCCCGCGCGCAGCGTGGGGAGGGGGACCACCCGGAGGGTGGTGGAGGGGTAACTGGCGTGAGCCTGCGCGATGACCCCTCCACCAGGCTTCGCCTGGTCCCCCTCCCCATCTCACGATCGGGAGGATCTACACCCCCACATCCTCCCAGGCCTCGAACACCGTCCGCGGCACCTCGACCCCCTCGCGCTCGTCGTCCCAGATGAGGTGCATCAGCCACCAGCGCCGGCCGTCGTTGAACAGATGGGCGCAGTTCATCCCGCGCTTGATCAGCCCGCCGCCCTCGGGCGCGGTGCGGGCCTCGTAGGCCGAGAAGACCTGCGCGATATTGCCGAAGCGGACAACGCGCCGTTCTGTCTCGACCTCGTAGAAAGGAAGGCCGTCGAGAAGCGCCCTGGCATTCGCCTCATATTCCTCGCCCGAGAAGGAGAAGGCGACCGGCTTCCCCTTTTTGTCCAGCCGGGTCCTCACCAGCCGCACGTCGGGATGGTAGAGCCGCCGCGACAGCTCGAAATCCTGCCCCCCGGGCGGCCCGGAAATGGAGCTGTAGAGCGCCGTCATCAGCGCGTCGATCGTCGCGAATTCCTCGGTCCCGTCCGTCATCCGTTCCTCCCGCCTCGGGCGGCCACATTGCACAAAGGGGGGGCTTCCGCTATGGGCCGGAGCCCGTCCGCCACGCCGCGTTGCGGGACCGATTTTCCCAGCTCGTGGAGGACCTCCTCACTTATGTCCCGCCGCCGCCAGATCTACGAAGGCAAGGCCAAGATCCTCTACGAGGGCCCCGAGCCGGGCACGCTCATCCAATATTTCAAGGACGACGCCACCGCCTTCAACGCCCAGAAGCGCGGCACCATCTCGGGCAAGGGCGTGCTCAACAACCGCATCTCCGAGCATATCTTCACCTTGCTCGGCACGATCGGCATCCCGACCCACTTCATCCGCCGCCTCAACATGCGCGAGCAGCTGATCCGCCAGGTCGAGATCATCCCGATCGAGGTGGTGGTTCGCAACGTCGCCGCCGGCACCCTCTCGACCCGCCTCGGCATCGAGGAGGGCACCCAGCTCCCCCGCGCCATCCTCGAATATTTCTACAAGGACGACGCCCTGGGCGACCCGATGATCGCCGACGAGCATATCGCCTGCTTCGGCTGGGCGAGTCAGGAAGAGATGAACGACATCGCCGACATGGCGGTCAGGGTGAACGACTTCCTGTGCGGCCTGTTCGCCGGCATCGGCATCCGCCTCGTCGACTTCAAGCTCGAGTTCGGCCGGATCTGGGAGAATGAATATTCCCGGGTGATCCTCGCCGACGAGATCAGCCCCGACGGCTGCCGCCTGTGGGACATGACCACCAACGAGAAGCTCGACAAGGACCGCTTCCGCCGCGACCTCGGCGGCGAGGCCGAGGCCTATCAGGAAGTGGCCCGGCGCCTCGGCCTGATGCCGGAGGGCGACAGCAACATGGTCCTCGACCTCGACAAGCACAGGCAGAAGAAGGGGCGCTGACGGCGGCCGCGCGCGTCTGCGCGGCGGCGCCCCCCGGACGAATTCAAGGCGACGGCCCGCCCGCCCCGGCCTGGCCGAGCACGAACGCCGCTTTCTCCCGGACTCCGCGGTTGGAGTCGGCGGCGAGCGGCCGGACCAGAGCCAGCTGCGCCTCACTCGCCCGGCCCAGCGCGATCAGGCCGGAGAGAGCGACCTTGCGGACGGCCGGCGAGCGGTCGTCCAGGCCTTGGCGGATAAGGGCGTCCGCCGGGCCTGTGTTCGCCAAAGCGCGCTCCGAATAGACGGCGACCGGCTTCGAGATCCCCATCGGCTTGTCGATCCAGCGCCGCTCGGTCCCTGTGGGCCAGCGCGCACGGCCGGCGATCAGCGCCTCGAGCGCCGCCGCCCGAACGTCCGGCTGGACCGCTCCGGCCGACAGCGCCGGCAGGTGCCGGTCGAGCGCCGGCCGGCGGATCGCGCTGACCAGGATCCGGGCCATCGGCCCCTGCGGGCGGCGGGCGATCTCGGCGGCGAGGCGATCGGCGACGTCGGCTCGACGAAGCAGCGCCTCCTCCAGCACCGCCTGCTCTTCGCCCCAGCGCCGCCAGTGGCGGCCGCGATCGAGGAGGAAGAGGGCGGCTGCGGCGAGGATGGCGGGGTCGGTCGCCGGGAAGCAGCGGGCGACGGCGCCCGCCGCGGCCCGGCGGACCTCGAAGACCCAGTCGTTGAGCCGGTGGGCGAGCGCGGCCGGGAGGAAGGGCGACGGCGCCGGGCCCTCCAGCCGCCGAAGCGCCGCCTCGCGGGCATAGCCGTCGAAATGGAACAGGAAGAGCCAGCGCAAAGGCGGATTGGAGTCGAGCCGCGCGGCATAAGCGGGGTCGTCGAATAGCCGGGCGAGCAGGCTCTCGAAATTCCTCGGCGCGAACCGCTGAAGCCTCGCCAGCCGCCCGATTTCCGGAGCCGCCGCCGGCGCCAGCTCCGCCGGCAAGGCGTCGAGCAGGCCCACCAGCCGCGCCGCCTCCGCGAGATCGGCCGCCCGGCCGCCCCGTCCTGCGGCGAAGCGGCGGAGCGCCTCGACGACCGGCGCGGGGAGGACGGAAGGACGATCCACCCGCCCCGACTAGCACGGCCCGGCCCGGCTCCGCGAGCCGCGTGCGCCGCGCTGAGCCTGCCCGCGCCGTCATAGCCATAAGCGCTGTTGTCGCCGAACCGGCGTGCGAAGTAGGAGAGCTGGGCGGCCGGGTTCCATGCGAACGCCACCATGATCTTGGCTGTCGAGCCCAGCGGCCCCTGATAGATATCGGTGGCGCGGCCCAGCCCGTCGCGCTTCGTCCAGAACTTCTGGGTGTCGGGGAACGTCAGCTCGGTCTCGCGGCCGTCATAATCATATTTGTGCGCGACGGTTCGGCTGAACCCGCCCATGTTGGTGGTGGTGGAGGCGAGCTGCCCGAACCCGTCATATATGTTGCTCAACCCCTGGCCCGTGCCCGGATACCAGGCGGCGGTCTGGAGGCCGCGAAGGTCGTAGGCGTAGCGAACGCTGGGGAACGGCGCCGGCATGTATTTGATCGAGAGGCGGTTCAGGGCGTCATATTCGTAGCCGATGATCTTGCCGTCGCGCTTCCTCAGTTGCACGCGGTTGCCGTTGGGGTCGTAGAGATATTGCTCGTAATCGGATGGGTCGGCGACCCCGGTCGCGGTCTTCGACGGGAACACCCAGCGCTGCTGCCGCCCGAACCCGTCATATTTCATCTCGGCCTTGTAGCCGCGGGCATCGACGAGGCTGAGCTTCTGACCGTTGTAATTGTAGGTGTAGGCCGCCTCGCGGCGCTGGAGCGGGGTGCCGACCCCGTCCCAGATTTCGATCAGCCGGCCGTCGCTATTGTAGACATTCTTCGAGATGCGGTCGGGGCCGTAGGCCGAATGCGCCGTGCCGGGCGCGCATTTATTGCTGAGCGGCGCCGCCCAGGCGTCCGGGTTCATCCTCACCGCGGTGCATAAGAGTCGCCCGGCGAGGTCGTAGCTGTACTCGGTGACCATGTGCGCGGTGGCGCCGCTGCTCGTCCACTCGCGGGTCTTGCGGTCGAGCGCGTCATATTCCGTGTCGGTGCGGCGCTCCTGGTGGAAGCCGGGCCAGTTGACCGGGGCGATAGTCTCCGGCTGCCAGGCGGCGAGCCAGCCCTGCTCGGCCTGGATCAGCCGGCCAGCCGCGTCGTAGCGGTTGCGCACCGCCGGGGCGGGGAGCGGACCGCCGCCGTCCGGGTCGGGCGCGATCGTCCCCGTCACCCTTCCGTCGGCGTCGTAGCGGGTGCTCGTCGTATACGGCAGTGGGCCCGTGGGCGGCGAGGGCGGGCAGGCGGCGAGGAGCGCGGCGGGGGCTGGTCTCGCCGATCTTCCGGCCACGTGGAGGCGGAAATGGGTACCGTCCTGGTCATCACAAGATTCTGATGGTCGAATGGCTAGTTTGGGTTGCCGCCGAGTCTATTGATGAGACCCATGCATAATGAGAACATCGCACGACCCCGATACTCTACAACACCTCCTCGTCCCGGTACATTTTCGACAACCTCTTGCCAGTACATGACGGGCTTATTTTCTAATGTGCCATGGTACAATCTTATATCAGTGGCACGATATGGAATAAGCGATCCAATATCGAAGATTGCGGTTCCTGGCTCGTCGCCGTAGATCACTTCTACCCTGTTCCCGACAATCTTCGATTTAAGAGTAACGCTTCCCAAGCCAAAGCTGATAGTCTTATTGTAGAAAACTAGCAAGTTTTCAACGTTTACGTTTCCTCGCTGCTCAGTTTTGCACCGGGTCGGAACCATGGGAAGTCCGAGATGATGGCCAACGACTTGCGCAGAGGCGGCCTCAGCGGCCAACACGGTCATGAGGAGTGCGCCCACTTTTATTTGGGACATTGACGATAGGAGTTGCATCTCACACCTCTCGCGTTTGGCTGTCTCTGAAAATCGATGCCCTTTTTCCGTCTGTACCTATTCTCTGCCTCAATGGATGATCTTTCATTGATATGACCTCCGCCTCTGGGAGCGGTTGGATCGCGCACGGCATCGTAAACATGCCCGCCAATGTCATGCTCGAGCATCTCTTCGGTCGTCATTATCCTGCTTGAGGTTACGTTCCCTTTCGAATCTACATTATCGATTCTTATTGTCTCCGATAAATCGACGAAGACATCCGAATCGCCTAGGTTTTCTCCTGGAAGCGTACCAACGCCATTAATGCTGGGATCGCGCATCGATACCTCGACATTGATTACGCTTCCCACTTTAGCTGCATCTTGATCGACTTTTCCTAAGCTAGAATCTGGATCTGCGATCATGTCATTAATGATTTTCTCCATCGGCCCATGGCCGCAAAGCCCTACCTTGTGCCCGTCTACCTCCCCGCACTCTCCCGATGGATCGGTGGCATTCAACGGGTTATTTCCTACGTACGCATAGAGGTTGATCTGATCGTCATACCCGATCGGGTCGACCTGCAGGAACCGCCCCAGCGTTGGCGAGTATATGCGCGCCTTGTAATAATACAGGCCGAGCTCGGGCAGCCAGGCCTGACCGGTATATTGGAACCGACCGACATTGTTCGGGCCCGGTATGCCATACTCATCATAGGTGTTGATCGAGAGCAGTGCTGCACCCGGGCCGGCGGTGCCGGTGACCGAGCCCTGATGGTTGATGTGCGGGAACCGCGGCTGATCGAACCCGGCGCCCTCGTACCAGAACAGCGGATCATCTTCGGCGTCGCCATGGAGGTAGCGCCGCAGCAGAGTGCCGGAGCCGTTATATTCCGCGATCAGCTCGTCGCCGTCGTAGAGGAACTGAGTCACGCCCGCAGCGCTCGAGATC
>JBEVDE010000183.1:0-9579 GCA_040514175.1 Allosphingosinicella sp.
CGGCGCTTCGAGGCGCCGGGTCACTTTGACCTCGCCCGTCGCCTCCTCGTCTCTTCGCGGCGCCGCCAGCAGGGCCCGCACCGCCTCGACGAAGCGGACGACGGAGATCGGCTTGGAGACATAGCCCTCCGCCCCGGCCTCGCGAATCCGCTCCTCGTCGCCCTTCGCGGCGTAGGCGGTGACGGCCATGATCGGAGTCCGCCTGAGCTCCGCATCGCCCTTCAATTGCTCGATCAGCTCGAGCCCGCTGACATAGGGCATCTGGATGTCCATGACGATGAGGTCGGGCCCGAAGGCCCGCGCCCGGTCGACGGCCTCGCGGCCGTCGCGGACCGGCTCGGCGGCATAGCCGTGGGCGCGCAGCAGGTCGCAGAACAGTTTCAGATTGAGTTCGTTGTCCTCGACAACGAGGATTTTTTGTCCCACCGGCGCACCTGTAGAAGATGCGGCGCGACGTCACAATCCCGACAGACCCCGAGGCTCTGGCCCTCTCCGCTCTCGGCTGGACGCTGGGCGACGAGGCGCGCGCGCAACGGCTGCTCGCCTTGACCGGCCTCGATCCGGCCGCCCTTCGCGAACGGCTCGGCGAGCCCGGCCTGCTCGCCTCGGTGCTCGCCTTCCTCGAAGCGCACGAGCCTGATCTCCTCGCCGCCGCCGAGGCGCTGAACGTGTCGCCGGCCGCTCTGGTCGAGGCCCGGCGGAGGCTCGAGTCGTGAGCGGCCGGCCTCTTCTCGTCACCGACTGCGACGAGGTGCTGCTCCACATGGTCTCGCATTTCGCCGACTGGGTGGCGGAAGCCCACGGCCTCAGCTTCGATCTCTCCGCGCCCGGCTTTCGCGAGGCGCTTCGAGGCCCGGACGGCCGGCCGGTCGAAGCCGAGCGGGTCTGGCCGCTGCTCGATTCCTTCTTCGCCGGCGAGATGCACCGGCAGAACGTCGTCCCTGGCGCGGTCGAGGCGCTGGCGGCCATCGCCGATTTCGCCGAGATCGTCATCCTGACCAATATCGGCGACGAATATGAAGCCGGCCGGGTCGAGCAGCTCGAGCGGTTCGACATTCGCCACCGGGTCCTGTGCAACCGCGGCGGCAAGGGGCGGCCGGTGCTCGAGCTGATCGAGGCCATGGGGCCGAGCTCGACCGTCTTCGTCGACGACCTCGCCGTCCACCACGAATCGGTGGCCGGCCACGCCCCCCAGGTCTGGCGGCTGCACATGATCGCCGAGCCGCGCCTCGCCGCCCATACGCCTCCAGCCCCCCACGCCCACGCCCGAATCGACGGCTGGGACGAAGCGCTGCCCTGGATTCTCGAACGGCTTCGGGCGGCATGACCGGGCTGGTCCCGATCCGCTACGACGGCGGCGACGGGGTCGACCTGACCGGCTATCTGGCCGACGGCTCCGGCGGTCGTCCGGCCGCCACCGTGCTCGTCGCGCACGAAGGGGGCGGCCTCGGCCGCCATACGAAGGAGCGCGCCCTGAGGCTGGCCGGGCTCGGCCACATCGCCTTCGCCCTGGATTATTATGGCGAGGAAGATCCGCCCCTCGAACGGGCGATGGCGCTCGGCAAGGCGTTGCGCGGCGACCGCTCGCTTTTCCGCAGGCGGCTCCAGGCCGGCCTGGAAATGCTCCTTGCCCAGCCGGGCGTGGACCGCGCCCGGCTCGCCGGCATCGGTTATTGCATGGGCGGCGCGGCCGTCATCGAGCTGGCGCGAACGGGGGCGCCCTTCGCCGCCATCGCCGTTTTCCACAGCGGCTTCGTTCCCGGCGTCCCCGAGGAAAATGCGGCGATCAAGGGCAAGCTGCTTCTCTGCCATGGCGTGGACGATCCGATCGTCACCGCGGCCCAGCGCGACGCCTTCCTCGCCGAAGCGACCGCGGCCGGGATCGACTGGCAACTCCATCTCTACGGCGGAGTCGGCCACAGCTTCACCAATCCGGACATCGACGCCCTCGGCCTGCCCGGCTTCGCCTATGACGAAAAAGCCGACCGCCGCTCCTGGGCGGCGATGCTCAACCTGTTCGAGGAAGTTCTGGAGCGCCCATGACCAAGACCGCCTTCATCACCGGCGCCACCGCCGGCTTCGGCGCCGCCGCCGCCCGCCGCTTCGCCGCCGCCGGGTGGCGGGTCGTCGGCACCGGCCGCCGCCGCGACCGCCTGGACGGGCTCGCTGGCGAGCTCGGCGACTCCTTCCTGCCGGTCGAGCTCGACATGCGCGACGCCGCCGCCCTCGACGCGGCGACCGATTCGCTGCCCGAGGATTTCCGGGGGATCGACCTGCTCGTCAACAATGCCGGCCTCGCCCCGCCGCTCGAGCCGTTCCAGGATTCGCGCCTCGATCCGGCGCTGGTGGCGATCGAAACCAACGTCGTCGGGCTCGTAATGCTGACCCGGAAGCTGCTGCCCGGCCTGATCGAGCGCAAGGGCGCGATCGTCAATCTGAGCTCGGTCGCCGCGACCTACCCCTATCGCGGCGGCGCGGTCTACGGCGGCACCAAGGCCTTCGTCCGCCAATTCTCGCTCGATCTGCGCTCGGACCTGCACGGCACGGGGGTGAGGGTCACCTCGATCGAGCCCGGAATGGCCGAGACCGAGTTCACCCTGGTCCGCACCGGCGGCGACCAGGCGGCCTCCGACACCCTCTACCGCGGCGCCGACCCGATGACCGCCGAGGACATCGCCGAGACGATCTACTGGGTCGCCACCTTGCCTGCGCATCTCAACATCAACGCGCTCGAGCTAATGCCGGTCAGCCAGAGCTTCGCCGGTTTCCAGGTGGCCCGCCGGGATTAGGCGGCTGCCATATCAAGCCTAAGAATAACAGTAGCTTATACTAGGATTGTTACGGCTCGGTCTCCGGTGTTATTCTCTCCTTCCGACTCGGGGCAAGCATCGTCCCTGATTAGCGAAGAAAGTTCGTAGTCACGGAAGTCGCCGCTCAGGGACAGCTTGCACGTGGAAAGAGGAGATAGAAGATGGCTGTTACTCCGGTTCGTTCCAAAGTGCCTCAAACGGTCAGCGTCACGCTGCCGCGCAAGGATTTCAACAACCTCGACAACGTGAACAAGATCGTCGCCAGCACACTCGGCAGGCTCGGCTGCCCCGCCTGCTTCTCCGGCTTCGACCTGCGCTTCCGGCCGGGCGACCTCGTCGTCAACCCGAGGACGTTCGAAGTGGACCAGCACGGCTGATGAAGGGCTTTGCGGCGCCGGGGCTCGGCCCCGGCGCCGTCCATTGCGAGGCGCTTCACCCGCTCTTTCTCGACCGTCCAGACCTCATCCGGGTCGCGGAGATCGAGCCGTCGAGCGGCTGGATCAAGGCGCCCGGCCCGGACGGGCCGATCCGGTCGAACGAGCAAACGCTCGAGCTCGTTTCGGGCCTGCCCCAGGCGAAGCTCGTCCATGGCATCGGCTGGCCGGTCGGCGGCACCGTCTGCAGCGCCGCCGCCGCCCTCGCCGAGCAGAAAAGATGGGCGGACGCGCTCCACTCGCCCTGGACCAGCGAGCATCTGAGCTTCAACGACAGCCCCGCCGGCCCGGCCGGGTTCCTCCTGCCGCCGTCGCAAGGCGCGGCCGGAATCGCCGTCGCCGCCGCCAACATCCGCGAGCGTACGGCCCTGCTCGGCCGTCCGTTCGCGTTCGAGACCGGAGTCAATTATCTTCCGCCCCGGCCCGGCGAGATTCCGGACGGCGACTATTTCGCGGCGGTGGCCGAGGCCGCCGACTGCCTGATCCTGCTCGATCTCCACAATCTCTGGACGAACGACCGCAACGGCCGGGCGCCGATCGAAGCCGTCCTTGCCGCGCTTCCGGCCGAACGGATCGTCGAGATCCATCTGGCCGGCGGAATGGAAAAGGACGGCTATTGGCTTGACGCCCATAGCGGCCCGGTCCCGCCCGGACTGATCGACCTGGCCCGCGACTTCGTCGCCGGCCTTCCCAATCTGGGCGCCGTGCTGTTCGAGGTCGCTCCGCAATTCGTGGAGGCGCTCGGGCCGGCCGCCTTTCTCCGGCAGATCGAAGCGATGAACGAATTGTGGGAGCGGGCGGGGCGCCGGCCTTCCGCGCCGGCGTCCGGGGCCGTCCCTCCGGGCTCCGCCGGCGAGGATCCGGCGGCCTATGAAGCGGCGCTGGTGCGCGCGCTCGCCGGGCCGCCCGAGGCGTTCGAGCCGGCCGGTCTGGCCCTCTACAGGACCCTCGTCGCGGCGTTCCGCAACGGCGCCCTGGCGGACCTTCTGCCCTACACCCTGCGCCTGCTCGGCCGCCGGCTCGGCGAGCCGGCGCTCGAGGCCCTGCTCGCCGACTATCGCCGCTCGGAGCCGCCGCCGCTCTTCCCGGCCGACGAAGCGCTCGCCTTCGCCGCCTGGGTGCGGGCGAAGGGGCCGCAGCTGCCCTATCTGGACGACCTGCTCGAGCTCGAGGGCGGGATCGTCCGGCTGGTCAGCGAAGGCCGGGGCGGCGAGCTGCGCTTCCGGCACGATCCTTCCGTGATCGTCGCCGCGCTCGCCGCCGGCGGAGTGCCGGAGGATCTTGCCCGCGGCGACTATCGCCTCGCTCTCGGGCGAGGGCCGGAGCCGGCCCGGGAAGCGGCCGCCGCGACTTGACCTGCCGCCCGGCCCGGTGCTTACGCCGCGCTCATGACCGACATCGCCTCCCGCCTCGCCGAGCTCGGAATCGAGCTTCCCGCCCCCGCCGCCCCCGTCGCTTCCTATGTGCCGGCGGTGCTGGCCGGGAATTTGCTCCACATCTCGGGCCAGGTGTCTTTCGAGAATGGCGAATTGCTCACCGGCCGCCTCGGCGAGGATCGCGACCTCGAATATGGCCAGCGCGCCGCCCGGGCCTGCGGGCTGATGCTGCTCGCCCAGATCGAGAAAGCGGTCGGCCTCGACCGGGTCGAGCGGATCGTCAAGCTCGGGGTCTTCGTCAACAGCGCCGGCGGCTTCACCGACCAGCCCAAGGTCGCCAACGGCGCTTCGGAGCTGATGCAGGACGTGTTCGGCGAGTCCGGCCGCCACGCCCGAAGCGCCGTCGGCGTGCCGGTGCTGCCCCTGGGGGCCGCGGTCGAGATCGATGCAATCGTCCAGATCAAGGCGGGCTGAGCTCGAGCGGCTCGGCGCCGTCCCCTTCGCGCATCGCGGCCTGCACGGGGGCGACCTGGTCGAGAACAGCGCCGCCGCCATCGCCGCCGCGGTGGCCAAGGGCTATGGAGTCGAACTCGACGTCCGGTTGAGCCGAGACGGCGAGGCGATGGTCTTCCACGATGATGCGCTCGGCCGGCTGACGTTCGAGGAGGGGCCGGTAGCCGGGCGCACGGCGGCGGAGCTCCAGGCCGTCCGCTTCCGCGCCGGCGGCGGGCCCATGCCGCGGCTGTCCGAAATCCTCGCCCTCATCGCCGGGCGGACGCCGTTGCTGGTGGAGGTGAAGTCACGCGAATGGCGGGCGACGGCCCTCTGCGTTTCCGTCGCGCGCGCTCTCGGCGGCTATGGAGGGCCGGTCGGGGTGATGTCGTTCAACCCGGAGGTCGCCCGCTGGTTCGCTCGCTACGAACCGCAAGTGCTGCGCGGCCTGGTCGTGACCGAACATGACCGGCGCGGGTTGAGGGGAAGGATCGAGCGTCCGCTCTTCCTTCGGCGTGCCCGCGCCGACTTCCTCGCCTACGACATTCGCGACCTTCCCTCGGCCTTTCCGGCCGCCGCACGCCGCCGGGGCCTGCCGGTCTACACCTGGACCGTCCGAAGCGAGGCGGATCGCGCCCGGGCGGCGGCCCATGCCGACCAGATCATCTTCGAGGCGCCGCCCGGATGAGCGAGATATTGGCGCGCCTCGGCCGCGGAGTCGCGTCGTTCGAGGCGGCGGACTGGGACCGCTGCGCCGGGACCGACGATCCCTTCCTCAGCCACGCCTTCCTTTCCGCGCTCGAGGAGTCGGGAAGCGCGACCGCGCGGACCGGCTGGCAACCCCTGCCGATCGCCATCGACGGCGAGGACGGCCGCCCGGCCGCGGTCGCGCCCGCTTATGTGAAGAGCCACAGCCAGGGCGAATATGTGTTCGATCACGGCTGGGCGGCGGCCTGGGAGCGGGCCGGCGGCGATTATTATCCCAAGCTCCAGATCGCGGTGCCGTTCACGCCGGTGCCCGGACGCCGCCTCCTCACCGGCCGGGCGGATCTCGCCTCGGGGCTGATCGCGGCGGCGGAGGCGGTGGTGGACCGGCACGCTTTCTCCTCCGCCCACGCCACCTTCATCGCCGAGGCTGAGGTGGAGCTGTTCGAGCGCGCGGGCTGGCTGATCCGGGTCGACAGCCAGTTCCACTGGCACAATCGCGGCTATGGCGGCTTCGAGGATTTCCTCGCGGACCTGTCGTCGCGCAAGCGCAAGGCGCTTCGCCGCGAGCGGGCGTCGGCGCTGGAAGGTCTCGAGGTCGAGCACCTCACCGGCGCCGCCATCACCGAGGCCCATTGGGACTCATTCTGGCACTTCTACCAGGATACAGGCTCTCGGAAGTGGGGCCGGCCCTACCTCACCCGCCGCTTCTTCTCCTTGCTCGGCGAGCGGCTTGCGGACCGGATCCTGCTCATCTTCGCGCTGAGGGACGGGCGGCCGATCGCCGGCGCACTCAACCTGATCGGCGCCGACGCGCTCTACGGCCGCTATTGGGGGGCGACCGAAGAAGTCCCCAATCTTCATTTCGAGATTTGCTACCATCAGGCGAGCGAGGCGGCGATCGACCGCGGTCTCGCCCGGGTCGAGGCGGGCGCCCAGGGACCGCACAAATTGAGCCGGGGCTATGCGCCGGTGCCGACCTGGTCGGCCCATTACATCCCGAACGAAGGCTTCCGCGAGGCCGTCGCCGATTTCCTCGCCGCCGAGCGGCGCGCGGTGGCGGACGAGATCGGCGCGCTTGCCGAAATGACTCCGTTCCGCAAGGGATAGGGCCGCCGAGTCGAAGGAGAGGGGCCAAGATGATCCGCAGAGCCTTTGCATTGCTGCTGCTGCTTGCCGTGCCCGCCGCCGCCCAGGAGGGCCCCGCGCGCATCCTGCAGGCCCGCGACCTCTTTTCGCTGGAAGCGGCGAGCGATCCGCAGATCAGCCCCGACGGCTCGAAGATCGCCTATGTCCGCCGCTCGGGCGACATCATGACCGACCGGATGCGGCCGACGATCTGGCTGATCGACACGCGCAGCGGTGAGCAGGTGCCGCTCGCCGCCGGCCCCGGCGCCCACAGCCAGCCACGCTGGTCACCCGACGGGAAGCGCCTCGCCTACATCTCGACCGGCGAGGGCGGCGCGGCGCAATTGTTCGTGCGCTGGCTGGCGAGCGGCGAGGCGGTTCGGATCACCGGCCTTCCGGATTCCCCGACCAGCCTCGCCTGGTCGCCCGACGGCCGCCAGATCGCCTACACCATGTTCGTCCCCGGCGAGGGCCTGAAGCTCGGCGCGCTGCCGCCGAAACCGGAAGGCGCGATATGGGCGCCGCCGCTCGAGATCCACTCCGACGTCACCTATCGCACCGACGAGGAAGGCTATCTCAAGCCCGGCTTCAGCCACATCTTCCTCGTCGCCGCGGACGGCGGCGCGCCCCGGCAGGCGAGCTTCGGGCCGGTCCACGACAATGGCCCGCTGAGCTGGACTCCGGACGGCCGGACCCTCCTGTTCAGCAGCAACCGCTCGCCCAATTGGGCGCGCGAGGGCTTCAACAGCGAGGTCTATGCGCTCGACGCCGCGAGCGGGACGGTTACCGCGCTGACCAGCCGCAACGGCCCGGATTCGGAGCCGGTGGTTTCTCCCGACGGCCGGCTGATCGCCTATACGGGATATGACGACAAGGAGCGGGGCTACGAGAATAGCCGCCTCTACGTCATGGAACGGGGCGGCGGCGCTCCGCGCCTCCTCACCGCCTCGCTCGATCGCAGCGTCGACACGCCTTATTGGGCGGCCGACGGCCGGTCCGTCTACGTCGCCTATGACGACGAGGGCCTGCGCAAGGTCGCCCGGGTCGGCCTCGACGGCTCTATCCGCACCGTCGCCGAGGGGCTGAGCGCCTCCTCGCTCGACCGGCCCTATACCGGCGGCAGCTACAGCGTCGCCCGCGACGGCTCGCTCGCTTTGGCGAGCGGCAGCGCCCAGCGCCCGCCGGACGTCGCCCTGGTGCGCGGCGGCGCGAAGCGGATGCTCACCCGGCTCAACGCCGATCTTCTCGACGGCAAGCGCCTCGGCGAGGTCCGCCATCTCACCGCCACCTCGCCCGACAATCGCCGGATCGACGGCTGGCTGACGCTCCCGCCGGGCCGGACGGAGGGCCAGCGCGTGCCGCTCATCCTCGAGATCCACGGCGGCCCGTTCGCCGCCTACGGCCCCCATTTCTCGACCGACAACCAGCTCTACGCCGCCGCCGGCTATGCCGTGCTCTCAGTCAATCCGCGCGGCTCGACCTCCTATGGCGAGGAATTCGCCAACCTAATCCACCATGCCTATCCCGGCCGCGACTATGACGACCTGATGGCCGCGGTCGACGCCGCCATCGCCGGCGGCTTCGCCGATCCGGACCGGCTCTTCGTCACCGGCGGCTCGGGCGGCGGCGTGCTCACCGCCTGGATCGTCGGCAAGACCGACCGCTTCAAGGCGGCGGCGACCCAGAAGCCGGTGATCGACTGGGCGAGCTTCGTGCTCACCGCCGACAATCCCGCGCTCTTCTCGCGCTACTGGTTCGGCAAATATCCGTGGGAGGATCACGAGGGCTTCTGGACGCGCTCGCCGCTCTCTCTGGTGGGGAATGTGAAGACTCCGACTCTGGTCGTGGTCGGAAGCCAGGATTACCGGACCCCGGTCAGCGAGGCCGAGCAATATTATACGGCGCTTCAGCTGAGGGGCGTGCCGACGGCTCTGGTCAAGGTGCCCGGAGCGAGCCACGGCGGCATCGCGGCGAGGCCGTCGCAGGCCGGGGCGAAGGCGGCGGCGATCCTGGCCTGGTTCGAGAAATACAGGAACGGGGCGCCGGCGAGATAGAAGGCTGCTCCCCGGCGAAGGCCGGGGCCCAGAGGCGCGGGCGGTGCAACTGGATCCCGGCCTTCGCCGGGAAACACTAGGCCGCCCGTCTCACCATCGTGTCGGAAAGCCAGGCCCGCGCCTGGCGCTGAGCCTCGGCGATCTCGCGGGCAGTCATCTCCTCGCTGATCTCGGCCCGGCATTCCTGGCCGCGCTCGCTTCCGTTGAGGGCGGCGAGGTTGAACCATTTATGGGCTTCGACGAGGTCGATATCGAGGCCGTGGGTCCCGGTCGAATAAGCGACGCCGAGCTCGTAGAGCGCGTCGGGATCGCCCATGGCGGCGTCGGCGAGGCGGCTTTCGATCAGGAAAGTCGCGGATTTCAGGCTGTTCCCCATTTGACATGCCCCTTGTTGTTGATCGCGTGTCGAGGTCAGGTTTGCGCAGGCGATCACCAACAAATGGTTAACGAGGCGGATACCAATATTTGGAGGGGCCCGTCCTTGCGAGGAGCGAAGCGACGAAGCAATCCAGCGGGCCTTCCGAGGCCGCACTGGATTGCTTCGCTACGCTCGCAATGACGGAGCTTGGCTGGAAGGCTC
>JBEVDE010000309.1:0-6824 GCA_040514175.1 Allosphingosinicella sp.
GGACGGTGCGCAGGTCGGCCGGATTGACGACTCCGCCGAAGAAATTGTCGGCCCCGTAGAGGCTGCCGAGCCCGAAATTGGTCAAGGCGGCGTTGTTGATCCGGAAGAATTCGCGCGAGGTCAGGATCGCCGCGAGCGTCGCATTGCCGTTGACGGTCTCGAAGCTGAGCCGGTCGGGCCGGCAGCCGAGGATTCCGGTATTGTCGCGGGCGCAGAGCTGCTTCTGGATGCGCGAGCGGTCGTCTTTCTCGCGGAAATAATAGCCGATGAGGTCGACGGTCGTGCTCGAGGTCGGCTGGATCCGGATCGTACCGCGAAGCGCGTAGAGCTTGCGGCCGTCGATGTCGCTATTGTCGAACGTGTTCTTCATGAAGCCGTCGCGGTTCAGCCAATAGCCGGCGAGCCGGATCCCGGCGACGTCGCCGATCGGCACGTTGACCATGCCGGTCAGCTTCATCGAATCGAAATTGCCATATTCGCCGCTGACGCTGAGCTGGAACTCGTTGAGGTTCGGCTTGGCGGTGATGAAGTTGACGACGCCCGAGGTCGCGTTGCGGCCGTAGAGCGTGCCCTGCGGGCCGCGCAGCACCTCGACCCGCTCGAGATCGAAATATTCGGTCTCGAACAGGCGGGTGGAGGTGAGCGGCATGTCGTTGACGTGGATTCCGGTCGCGCTGTCGCACGAGAAGCCGGTGCACAGATCGCCGATGCCGCGGATGGTGAAGCTCGACGAGGTGAAGTTGGTCTTGGTGTAGGTGACGTTGGGAAGGCTCTGCTGGAGGTCGCTTGCGTTCTCGATCTGCTGCCGCTCGAGCGCCTCGCCCGAGAAAGCGGAAACCGCGATCGGAACGTTCTGAAGCGATTCGGCGCGGCGCTGGGCGGTGACGATGATGTCGGTGTCGTCGCCGCTTTCGGCGCTTTCGGCGCTGTCGGTGGTTCCGCTGGGCGCGTCGCCGCCCTGGTCGGCGGTCTGCTCGTCCTCCGGAACGGGCACCGTCTGGGCCGAAGCCGGGGTCGCCGCGGCCAGTGCGAGCGCAGACGCGCCGAGCGCGAGAATCACGTTCCTGTTCATTGCGATGTTCCTCCCCGGGGCCTTGAACGGGCCCGTTGTCCCCAGTGCCGGTTTCGTTCGGCAACTTTATGCTTCTTGTCGCACAATCCCCTTGCGCCTTATTGGTGTCAAGCGCAGGCGTCGATACGGGAGGTCCGGGGGGAGCTATGTTGCAAAACGGGAATAGCCCCGCCGGCGGGCCGGGCGCGGCGGTCGAGCATTTCGACGTCCTGTTCGTGGGCGCCGGGCTGTCCGGAGTCGGCGCCGCTTACCATCTCCAGCGGGGAAGCCCGGGCCGTTCCTACGTCATCCTCGAGGGCCGCGAGGCGATCGGCGGCACCTGGGACCTGTTCCGCTACCCCGGCATCCGCTCCGACAGCGACATGTACACCCTGGGCTACAGCTTCCGGCCCTGGGAGGAGGCCAAGGCGATCGCCGACGGGCCGTCGATCCTGCGCTACGTCAACGACACCGCCGACCGCTATGGGATCCGCCGGCACATCCGCTTCCGCCACCATGTGAAGAAAGCCGAATGGTCGTCCGCCGACGCCCGCTGGATCGTCGAGGCCGAGCGCACCGATACGGGCGAGCGGGTCCGCTTCAGCTGCAACTGGCTCCACATGTGCAGCGGCTATTACAATTATACCGAGGTCTACGACCCCGGCTTCGCCGGCCGGGAAAGCTTTCGGGGCCGGATCGTCCATCCGCAATTCTGGCCGGAGGACCTGGAGTATGAAGGCCGGAAGGTGGTCGTCATCGGCAGCGGCGCGACCGCGGTGACGATCGTCCCCGAGATGGCGAAGGACGCGGCCCACGTCGTCATGCTTCAGCGCTCGCCGACCTACATGGTCTCGCGCCCGTCCGAGGACAATATCGCCAACGGTCTCCGCAAGGTCCTGCCCTCGAAGGTCGCCTACGGGATCACGCGCTGGAAGAACGTGCTTCTGCAGATGGTCTTCTTCAACCTCGCCCGAAAGCGGCCCGCCAAGGTCAAGGAGAAGCTGCTCGAGGAGGTCAGGAAGCTGCTTCCGGAAGGCTATGACGTCGGCACCCACTTCACCCCGCGCTACAATCCCTGGGACCAGAGGCTCTGCCTGGTCCCCGACGCCGACATGTTCGAGGCGATCTCGAGCGGATGCGCCTCGATCGTCACCGGCGAGATCGACCGCTTCACCGAAACCGGCCTCCGGCTGAAGAGCGGCGAGGTGCTGGACGCCGACATCGTCGTCACCGCCACCGGCCTCAAGCTCCAGCTGGCGAGCGACATCGCCTTCACCGTCGACGGCGAGGCGCGCGACCTGTCGAAGACGCTGAGCTATCGCGGGATGATGTTCAGCGACATGCCCAATTTGTCCTATTCCTTCGGCTACACCAACGCCTCCTGGACCCTGA
Organism: Allosphingosinicella sp.; assembly: GCA_040514175.1. Classification (GTDB taxonomy): domain Bacteria; phylum Pseudomonadota; class Alphaproteobacteria; order Sphingomonadales; family Sphingomonadaceae; genus Allosphingosinicella. The sequence goes on from JBEVDE010000309.1 coordinate 2,444, forward strand.
AGGCGGACCTCACCGGCGGCTATCTCACCCGGCTTCTCAACCATCTGAAGAAGAGCGGGGCCGAGATCGCCCTTCCCGTCCGCGAGGCCGGGATCGAGGAGGTGCCCTTCCTCGACTTCACCTCGGGCTACGTGCAGCGGGCGCGCGACGTCCTGCCCAAGCAGGGCTCGAAGAAGCCCTGGAAGCTTTACCAGAATTACGCGCTCGACATGTTCAGCCTCAAGTTCGCGTCGGTCGAGGACGGCGTGATCCGGTTTCTGCCCCGCGGGGCGACCGCGGCCCGGGAGCCCGCCCGCGAGCGGGAAGCGGCATGAAGCTCGAGGGGCGCACCGCCGTCATCACCGGCGCGGCGAGCGGCATCGGCCGGGGCACGGCGCAGGCGCTGGCGAAACGCGGCTGCAACCTCGCCCTCGCCGACCTCAACGAAGAGGGCCTCGCCGAGACCGCGGCGCTCGCGCGCGATTGCGGCGTGGAGATCAGCCGCCACCGCCTCGACGTCGCCGACCGCGAGGCCGTCGCGTCGCTCCCGCAAAAGGTGCTCGCCGCCCACGGCCGAGCCGACCTCCTCTTCAACAATGCCGGAGTGGCCATCGGCGGCACCTTCGAGCAGATCGCCGAGGAGGATTTCGACTGGCTGATGGAGATCAATTTCTGGGGCGTGGTCCGCATGACCCGTGCCTTCCTCCCGCTGCTGAGGGCCAGCGGCCAGGCGCGGATCGTCAACGTCTCGAGCATCTTCGGGATCATCGCCCCGCCCGGCCAGACCGCCTATTCGGCAAGCAAGTTCGCGGTTCGCGCTTTCTCCGAATCGCTCCGGCGAGAGCTCGAGGCGGAAGGCGCGAAGATCGGGGTCACCGTCGTCCATCCCGGCGGGGTCAACACGTCGATCGCGAAGAATGCGCGGCCTCCGCGCGGCAGTAACGAGGTCGACCTCGAGGCGCAGAAGGAAAGATTCGAAAAATTCCTGCGCATGCCGCCGGTCAAGGCGGGCGAGATCATCGTCGCGGGCGTCGAGAAGGACCGGCCGCGGATCATCGTCGGCAACGACGCCCGCTTCATGGCGGCGGTCGAGCGGCTTGCGCCGGTCTCCTATTGGAAGCTTCTGGGGAGGGCCTTGAAATGATCCCGTTCCTGCTCGCCGGCGCCGGGGGGCTCGGCCTCATCGGCGGCGGCCTCGCCGCCTGGAGCGGCGCCACCGCCCGCAAGATCGAGAAAGCGGTGCCGCGCGACGGCAAGCTGATCGAGGTCGACGGCCAGACGATCCATTATACCGACGACGGCTCCGGCCCGGCCATCGTCATGATCCACGGACTCGGCGGCCAGCTTCGCAACTTCGCCAGGGCGATGGTCGACGATCTCGCCCGCGACTATCGGGTGATAAGGGTCGACCGCCCCGGCTCGGGCTATTCGCCGCGCTCCGCCTCCACCTCCGCCCGGCTGCGCGTGCAGGCCGAAACGATCGCCGAGCTGATCCGAATCCTCAAGCTCGACCGGCCGCTCATCGTCGGCCATTCGCTCGGCGGAGCGCTGGCGCTCTCGCTCGCGCTCAACCATCCCGACGTGGTTGGAGGGCTCGCCCTCGTCGCGCCGCTCGCCCAGGTGCAGGACATCGGGCAAGTACCCGAGGTCTTCAGGGGCCTCGTCATCCGCTCGCCCGCGATGCGCCGGGCGATAGCCTGGACGATCGCCACGCCGATCGGGATGGCGAAGGCCGAGGACTCGCTCAGGGCGGTGTTCGCGCCGGAGCCGGTGCCGGCGGATTTCGGCACCGAGGGCGGCGGCCTGCTGGCGATGCGGCCGAACAATTTCTACGCTTCCTCGCGCGACCTGATGGACCTCGAGGGCGAGCTCGAGGGCATGGTGGAGCGCTATGCCACGCTCTCGGTCCCGGTCAGCATCCTCTACGCCGGCGCCGACAACCTCCTCGACGCCGGGCTCCACGGCCAGCGGACGGCGGGCGAGATTCCGGGCGCCGAGATCGAGCTGGTCGAAGGCGGCCACATGCTCCCCTACACCCGGCCCGAGGTCACCGCCGCCTTCGTCCGCCGCGCCGCCGCCCGGCTGGAAGAGCCCCATGCCCGACGCGCTGCAGGCTGATTATGTCATCGTCGGCGCCGGCTCGGCCGGCTGCGTCCTCGCCAACCGGCTGACCGAGGACGGCCGGACCCGGGTCATATTGCTCGAGGCGGGCGGCGACGACCGGCCCCTGAAGCAACCCTCGCAATTCCTCTCCAACGTGATGATCCACGTGCCCGTCGGCTATGCGGCGACCCTCAAGGACCCGAAGGTCAACTGGCTGTTCACCACCGAGCCGGACGCCGGGACCAAGGGACGCACCCACGTCTGGCCGCGCGGCAAGGTGCTCGGCGGCTCCTCGTCGATCAACGCCATGCTCTACATTCGCGGCCAGCGCGCCGATTATGACGGCTGGCGCCAGTCGGGCTGCGAGGGCTGGGCGTGGGACGACGTCCTCCCCTATTTCCGCCGCTCGCAGCACCAGGAGCGCGGCGCCTGCGACCTTCACGGCATCGGCGGGCCGCTCAACGTCTCCGACCCCACCACCGGGCACGAAGTGTCGGAAGCGGTGATCCACGCCTGCGAGGCGCTCGGCCTTCCGCACCGCGACCCGACCGGCGCGGAGCAGGAGGGGGTCGGCTGGTATCAGGTGACGATCAAGGACGGGAAACGCTGCTCGGCCGCGGTCGCCTATCTCCATCCGGCGATGGATCGGCCCAACCTTCGGGTCGAGACGAAGGCGCTGGCGCACCGTGTGATGTTCGAGGGGAAGCGCGCCATCGGCGTCGAGTTCGTCCAGAATGGCGTGAAGCGGGTGGCGCGTGCCGGCGCCGAGGTGATCCTCGCCGGCGGCGCGATCAACTCCCCCCAGCTTCTCCAGCTCTCCGGAGTGGGTCCGGCGGCCCTGCTGCGCGAGCACGGCATCGAGATCGTCGCCGACCTGCCCGGCGTGGGCGAGAATCTCCAGGACCATTTCGTCACCGGCGAGACCTTCCGGCTGAAGAAAGGCATCGTCTCGGTCAACGAGCTCGTCCGGGGCACCCGCTTCCTCCGGGAGACGCTCAAATATATGTTCGGCCGAAAGGGGCTCCTGACCCTCTCGGCCGCCCATGTCGCGGTCTTCTGCAAATCGCGCGAGGGCCTCGCCGGGCCGGACATCCAGTTCCACATCCTGCCCGCGACGATGGATCCGGACAAGCTCGCCAACGCCCAGAAGATGGAGCTCGAGAAGGAGCCGGGCCTGACCATCGCGCCCTGCCAGCTGCGCCCGGAATCCCGCGGCACGATCCGGATCAAGTCGCCCGATCCCTCGGCCTATCCGGCGATCCGGCCCAATTATCTGGCCGACCGGCTCGACCAGGAAGTGATCGTGGCGGGGCTGCGCTGGGGGCGCCGGATCGCGGAGCAGCCGGCGCTGGCCCGCTACATCGAGCGCGAGCTGATGCCCGGGCCGGAGGCGGTGACGGACGAGCAATTGCTCGACCATGCGCGCACCTGGGGCACGACCATCTACCATCCGGTGGGAACCTGCGCGATGGGGCGCGGGCCGGCCGCCGTCGTCGACCCGCAGCTTCGGGTCCACGGCGTCGAGGGGCTTCGCGTGGTCGACGCCTCGATCATGCCGCGACTCGTCTCGGGCAACACCAATGCGCCGACGATCATGATCGCCGAGAAGGCGAGCGACATGATCCGGCTCTCCCCGACATCCCGGGCCTGACCCGGGATCCATGAGCCCGGATCCGGGAGAGTCCTCGCCCGCTCGGGTTCATGGATTCCCGGCTTCCGCCGGACGATGGCCTAAAGGATGAAGTCTCCCGCGCTCAGCGGAGTGGGCCCCTGCAAGGTGAGCTGGACGAGAAATTCGGGCGTGCCGTCGCCGTTGGTGTCGCCCATCAGGGTCCATCCCAGGCCGACCAGATTCTCCGCGCGAAGCTCCCCCGCCGTCCCGCTGAATGCGCTCGTGCCGATCCAGGCGAAGGCCTGATCACCGGCCGTCAGAATGTCAGCATCGATCCGGCTGAGGTCCGCCTTGTCCGTCCCCGGCGTGAAGTCGAGGATCCTGTCGGTATTCAACCCGTCCGATTCCGCCGTCGAATCGTAGCGGAACACGTCCGCCCCGCCGTTGCCGGTGAGGATGTCGGCGCCGAGATTGCCGTGGAGGAGGTCGGCATTGGCGCCGCCCTTGAGCGTGTCGTTGGCCCGCCCGCCGAACAGGCGGAGCAGGCCGTCGGTCTCCTGGCTGGCGTCGAGGATCATCGTCTCGGTGGTCATCAGCAGGGCGCCCGAGACGGTCAGCGTCTCGCCGGGCTTCACGATCGCATTCGACAGGACGAGATTATAGTCGAACTCGCTCCCCCCTCCCCTC
>JBEVDE010000317.1:0-12905 GCA_040514175.1 Allosphingosinicella sp.
ACCAGGCGAAGCCTGGTGGAGGGGTTCTTCGTGCCGTTGATAGAACCCCTCCACCGCACTTCGTGCGGTCCCCCTCCCCGGCAAAAGCCGGGGAGGATTTCAGGAAAAACATGACGGCCGTGCTGCGCGCCCGCTCGTCGAAACCGGGCCCGGCCTCGCCGGCGCCCCGCGCGGCGCACAAAGAAAAAGCCGCCGCGGATGGTCCGCGCCGGCTGCCCGATCTTCTCCAGCTACAATTCTGCAGCGTGACTAAATAGTACCCCGGCAGCGTGACGCTGTCAAGCTTTTTGTACCGCTCCGGTCAAATCCTATTTTTTGGGGCCTCCAGCTTCAGTAAAACTGCGATTTTTCGCGCGCGCTACTTTCCTGCACAAATCCTATTTTTTGAGCCCTTTGGCGCGAAAACTTTATTTTCGGAGGCCTTTTTCGGGCCGATTCGGCGGGTCGCGAATCGCGTCGCGCGAATCGTCCTTCCAGTCTCCCGCTCGCCTCCCGCCGGCCCTCGCGCTAAGCTTCCCTCTTCCTTCATTGGAGACCGCCCCTGATCCTCCTCGTCCAGCTCGTCGCCACCGCCCTGCTCAGCGTTCTCATGACCCTGGTCCACGGCGCCGGGGTCGTCGCCATCTCGCAGGCCCTTCGCCTCGACGGCGAGCGCCCGCGCCGCCGCCGCTTCCATCTCGAGACCGTTCCGATCCTGAGCGCCGTCGCCCTGTTGCTCTTCCTCCTCCATACCCTCGAGATCTTCCTGTTCGCCGGCTTCTACCTCGCCGTCGGCGCCTTCGCCGGGCTCGAGGAGGCTTTGTTCTTCTCGACGACGGCCTACGCCACCCTCGCCCAGCCCGAGCTGGGCTTCCCGGTCGATTGGCGCCTGGTCGGCGCCATGGAGGGCCTGATCGGCTTCCTTCTGATCGGCTGGTCGACCGCCTTCTTCGTCACCGACATGAACCGGCTGCTCAGGGAGTGAGACGCGCGCCGCCGGCGGCCTTGCCCTTCTTGGCGAAGGTGATCGTCCGCAGCTCGGGATCGGCCGCGACGAGGGTGACCTGCATGGCGTCCCCCGCCTTGACGCCGTCGGCGGACACCCGCGCCACCACCGGCAGATCGCACAGCTGGATCCGGACCCCGCGGTGGTCGACCTCCGTGGCGATGGCCTTGAAATTCTCCCCCTCCCGGCCGGCGAGCAGGACCGCCTCGGCGAGGTCGATCGCCGCGCGCTCGACCCTCGAGCCGAGCGCGTCGGCCCGGGCCATCACCGCGGGAAGCTTCTCGAAGGCGTCGGTGACGGCGCCCGGCGCCGGCCGGCCGTTGGCGATGGCGAGCGTGGCCTGGACGACGTAGCGGTCGGCCAGCCGGCGCAGCGGCGCCGTCGCATGGGCATAGGTGGCGGCGACCGCGGCATGCCAGGGCGTCTCGCCCGCCCGGAACGGAACGTAGGAGGCGCCCTGGCCGGCGCGCTGGATCGCCAGCATGAAATTGGCCTGCCTGGGATCGGCGGGATCCAGCCTTCGCTCGAGCTCGGCGAGGGACGTTTCGGCCGGCCATTCGAGGCCGAGCCCCCGGGCCGTGTAGCGAAGGCGGCTGACGGCCCGCTCGTCCGGCTCGGCCATGATCCGGAACAGGCCGGTATGATGGGCCTGGAGCAGATCGGCGATGGCGAGGTTGGTCGCCAGCGACAGCGAGGCGTTGTGGACCTCCGATTCGAGCGGCGGCCGGAACAGCAGCTCGTAGCGGCCGTCGCCGAGAGCGGCGAGCTCCTGGGCCGGCGGGTTGACCCGGGCCGCCCCGCGCCGCGCCTCCGCGCGCTGGATCCGCCGCGCCAGCTCGGCGAAGTCGGGCGGCAGGTCGGCGCTTCGCACCTTGTCATAGGCGAGCTTGGCCCGGCTTCGGATGATCGCCCGCTCGGCCCCGTCGAGGCGAACGGCGCCGTCTTCGGCGATCCGCACGGAGAAGATTACCGCCGGCCGGGGCCCGTCGGGGAGCAGGCTCGCCGCCCCCTCGCTCAGCACCGGAGGGTAGAGCCCGGCCTTGCCGTCCGGCAGATATTGGGTCGTACCGCGCCGCCAGGCCTCTTCGTCGATCGGGCCGCCGTCGTCGACGAACCAGGCGACGTCGGCGATCGCATAACGCAGCAGCAGGTCCGACCCGTCGCGGTCGATCGCGAAGGCCTGGTCGAGGTCGGTCGACGAAGCCGGATCCAGGGTCACGAACCGCCAGCCGGTGCGATCCGCATGATCGGCCGGCGCGCGCCTCGAGGCCTGCTCCGCGGCGGCGAGCACCGCCGGCGGGAAGGATTCGGGGATCTGGAACTGGCTTCGGATCGAGGCGAGCCCCAGTCCGAGAGCGTTAGCGGGGTCTGCGATCGCTCTCATCGGGGCCTTTCGTGTTTCCCGCTTTCGTTTAGGGCCGTTGCCCCGGCGGAACGACCTGTTTTTTGCAGCGTTGAGGCGGGATGACGGACATGGGCGGAAACGGGCTCGGCGGAGCCCCGGCAAGTGGAAGCGTCGCCGCCCTGATGCGCCGCGAACCGTCTCCGGCGGAAGCGCATCTGATCACCCGCCATTGGGCGCCGGGCGCTCCGGGAAAGACGGACTGACTCACCCCTGCCGGTCGCCGGCCTCGCTCCGCTTCTTTCGGGTCAGCACCCGCCGCCAGATCGGGATGGTGACCAGCCCGGCTTGGGCCATTTGCGGAATCACGAAGCCCAAAGCGACCGCGCAGGCCGAGCCGAGCAGGACGCTCAGCGATCGCCGGCGCACGTAGAGGATTTCCTCGGCGCTGGCCGCCGGGTCGACCATGTCGGGTCCGGTCGCGGTCCTCACCACCTTCACGTTGAACGCGGCCGCGGCCAGCATGGTGAGGCAATAGAGCAGGGCCGGCGGGCGGGCGTAGAGATTCTGGGCGAGCCAGGCGGTGACGAACGGCATGAAGGCGACGGTGAGGAGAAGCCCCATGTTCCAGGGCAGGATCCTCGAATGGTAGCGGCCGGCGAGCGCGAAGGCGCGATGGTGGCCCATCCAGAACAGGCCGATGACCGCGAAGCTGATGAAATAGCCGAGCAGGCTCGGCCACATATGGGCCAGCGCCTGCCAATAGGCGCGGTCCGGCGAGCCCTCCGGCAGATGCGGCGCGTGGATCTCGATGACGAGCAGGGTGATCGCGATCGCGAACACGGCGTCGGAGAAGAAGATCAGCCGCTCCAGCGGGTGGTCGATCTTCGCCGCTTGCCCCATCCCCGCTCTCCCCCGGCCCCCCAAAATCCCGGCCCGAGCATGCCACGGCGCGCGGCGAAGGGCCAGACGGCCGGATCCTGGCCCGTTCATGCATCCATCCGCGGCTCCCGCGCGTTAGGCAAGGCGATGAAAAGATTTGGTTTTGCCTGCGTAACGTCGCTTTGCCTCGCCGCCTGTGCTGACGAGCCCGAAATCCTGCCCCAGCCCGACCCGGCACTGATCGAGCGCATCGCCCTCGCCAACACCGCCGCGCCCGAGACTCCCGGGAAGCTCGAGAAAGCCGACAGGCTCGTCGGAGCCGTCGCCCGGGTCGAGCCCGACCGGATCGCCGGCGCCGCCGAGAAGCTCCTGGCGCGCTGACGGGCCTGAAATTGGTGCCTGGCACCAATTAATTCATCCCGACCCTTTCGATTTCATCGACCCAAAATTGGTGCCTGGCACCATTTTCTCAGAAGGGCCGCTCGCAAAAATCGGTGTCTGACACCAATTATGCGGCGAAATCCTTGGATTTCAACGCCTTATAATTCGGTGTCTGACACCGGATTTTCTCAGAAGGGCCGCTCGCCGACGACGTTGCCGGCGGTCCGGTAGCGGCAGACCAGAACCTCTTCCTCCGCCCCTTGAGCCAAAGCGCAGCCGACCCGGTCGCTCTCGCGCCACATCAATTGCGTATAATGGCCGACGTCGGCGAAATCGCCGGTGACGCTGTTGTCGGGAAAGCGGCCGGGGCGGAAATGCTTCTTCTCCTCGACCCAGCCCTCGACCATCTCCTCGGGCGCATAGGCGCCGCGGGTGCCCGCCCACAGATTCTCGCCCTGCGGATCCTCGCCGCCCCGGTCGGGCGAATGCTCGAACGCGCCGCTGGCGGCAAGCTCGCGGCCCCAGTCGGCGGCGTCGGCGGCGAGCGCCGGGTCCCAGGCCAGAGCGGGGATGCCGGCCGCGCCGCGCTCGCGATTGTGCGCCGCCAGAAGCCTTTCGTCGAGGCTGGTCAGCCGCCCGGTGCCGCCGATCAGGAGGGGCGCTGCAAGCGCCAGGGCCGCGGCCAATATCGTGCGAGTCCTCGCCATGGCGGGCAATCTGGAGGATCGCGCTTAGGAACCCCTTGCCACTTGAGGTTTACGCCTTGTCCACCATTCCGGCCGAAGGCCAAGAACTGGGCTCGCACAAAGATCACGAAGGCACGAAGAGTCCGCGCAGCGGCCTATTGCACGGCCGATCCGAAACCGCCGCTGATTCAGGCAAGGGTGAGGCCCCTTCGTGCCTTTGTGACCTTTGTGCGAACCAAAAATTCCGGCCTCCGGCCGGGGTGCCGAAGGATCATGTCGTGGCGAGGTCCTATTCGGCCGCCTCGGCAGCAGCCTCGCCGAACAAGGGTGTCGGCGCCGGTGCCGCTTTCGACGTTTTCTCCGCCTTGGCGGCCCTGGCGCCGTCCTCGCCGCCGCGGCGGCGCTTGAAGCGGCCCTCGACTTCGGCTCCGGCGGCGACGCTGAGGCTTTCGTAGAGGACGTCGCCGGTCACCCGGGCGCTCGCCTCGAGGGTGAGGTTGCCGGCCTCGACCGCGCCGTCGACCAGCCCCGCCAGCCGCGCCTCGGCCGCCCTGATGTTGCCGCGCACCTCGCCGCTCTGCCCCTGGGTGAGGGCGCCGCAGCTGAGGTCGCCCACGACCTTGCCGTCGACATGGAGCTCGCTTTCGGTGGCGATGTCGCCGGTGACTGTCACCTCGCTTCCGATGTAGGAGAAAGTCCCGCCGCTCCGGCCCGGAACGCCGGCTCCCTTGCCGCCCTTCAAGAACATCGCCCGTCCTCCCCGCGGACCATCATGACATAATGGCGAAGGGGATCAAGGACCGGATCCGGACTCCGTGCGAACCCGTTTTCAAGGAAAGGCACGAAGGCGCAAAGGCACGAAGCCGACCTTGCGCGAAGCGCCCTCCGCCGGATCACCCCGCCTGGGGCCCGGGGCGCGGACGATCGCTTCGTGCCTTGGCGCCTTTGTGCCTTCTCTCAATAAAATGCGGCCGCGGCCTCCGAGGAAGGGTGCAAGATACGCCGAAAGAGGAAGAGGCGGGCCGCCCGAATCATAATGGGGGCCGGTGTCGCCACCGGCCCCCACTTGTCCCAGCTTTGACTGCCGTCGCTGGGTGGCGAGGCCATCTCTCGCTGGGCGGCTTTGGATCGCGAGGCGGGCGCAAGCGCCCGCTTCGCTTTCCTCGGGTCCCGGAGCGAGGCCGCGAAGCCCCGTTCGGCACCCGGTGGGTCTCGGGAGCGGCCCGAAGGCCGCTCGCCGATCCCCGTCGGGTCGCTTGGGCGAGACCGAAATCCCGCCGCCGCTTCCCGGGCCGGATCCGGCTCGGCCGAAGCCGCGCCGTCTCCAGGGCTCGCATCGAGGCCGAAGCCTCTCCGGTCGCCCTTCCGAAGGGCGATGGGCCGAAGCCTTCCCGTCCTTCGAGGAACCTCGCCGGGCCGAAGCCCGTCGAAATCCCCTTTCGGATCGCGGCGCCGCCCGAAGGCCTTGCCGCTCTCCCGGAGCCCTTCTCGAAGGCCGAAGCCTCGTCGGCGAACCCCGTTCGGGTCGCGGTTCGGGCCGAAGCCTTTCCCCGTCTCCCTGGCTCGGGACCCGGGGCGATTCCCGAGTCCTTCGCCGGTTCGGCGCCGCCTTCGAAGCCCGCGAACGGGCCGTCCGGCCTTGCCATGGGAAGTTTCGTGAAATCCCGCCTTTCATGGGCTTGCGCTCATGAGGGCGCGGCTTCGTCCGCCTCCCTTGCCTTCCGCTTCCGGCGCCAGCGTCCTTGGGGGAGCGACGGCGCCTTCGGCCTCGGGCTGCGGCCTTCAGGTTGAGCGATCCGTTTCCGGTCCGCCGCCCTTCCGGCCACATCTCGAAGCTGTCAGCTTTCACCGATTCGGGAAAGGCGAATCCGCCTGTGGATAATGAGGATAACGGGGGTAGAATCGGCCCCGGTCAGCCGTTGCCGACCTTATGCTCCTCGCCCCCGCGGGACGGTTTCGAATCCCCCGCTTCGAGGGCGTCAAGGGTCCGCCGGGCCATGTCGATGGCCATCTTGCGAAGCGAATCGCCGAGCTTGATCGACTCCTGACCGGCCTCTCCCGCCGCTCCGGCCGCGTTCGCCGCCGCCCGCTTGGTCGCCGGCGGATCGCGAAGCGCCGCCGCCGCCGCGAGCAGGGCCGCCGCCACCGTCTCGCTCACCGCCGGCTGCTCGGCGAGCTTGAGCGCCGACTTGCCCGCCTGCCGGACCGCCTTCGACACCTTCACTCCGGCGATCCGCTTGGGGAGCTTGATCCGGTCCTTGCTCTTCTTCGCTTTCTTGTCGCCCTTGGCCATCTTCGCTGAGCTCCTATTCGACGATGATCCGGCCGCTCATTCCGAGCAGCCGGTGGAGGAGATTGGCGCCCGTCGCCTTGTACCGGCCCGGCCTGGGCACCAGGACGATCGTCCGGGTCGACAGCGGCGGCACTTCGAGGGTTCCGCCTTTCACCAGGGCCGAGTCCCGCCGCCGAAGCTGGGCGGCGCGGAAGAAGCCGCCGGCCGAGAAGCTCAGCCCCTGGTTGCTGTTGTTGACGAAGCGCAGCCGCACCGGCTCGCCGGCCTTCAGCCGGATCTCGCCCGGCTGGATGTCGTAGGCGGTCAGGAGCACGTCATATTCCGGTGCCATCCGCCAGTCCTGGGCGGCCGCCGGCGAAGCGAGGAGCAGGGCGAGGGGGAGGAAGAGGGATCGCATGACTGTCCTCTAGCATCTCTGCCTCCCCACGCGAAGCGTGGGGAGGGGGACCACCGAAGGTGGTGGAGGGGTAATTGGCGCAGGACTCGCAGGTTCCCGCGAAATCTTCTTGTTTCGCGGCAGTTACCCCTCCACCAGCCTTCGGCTGGTCCCCCTCCCCATCTGGCGATGGGGAGGCAGAATGCGGAGCCTCCATGCGAACCCTATTCCTCGCCTTCGCCCTTCTCGCCGCCCCCGCCGCAGCAAAGCTCGCGCCCGCCGAGCAGAAGATCGTCCGGACCGTCGAGTCCGAGCAGGCCCGGACCGTCGACCTGCTCGAGCGGCTGGTGAACCAGAACAGCGGGTCGCTGAACCTCCCCGGGGTCGAGGCGGTCGGGAGGATGATGCGCGCCGAGCTCGAGCCGCTCGGCTTCACGGTGCGCTGGGTGCCGATGGCCGAGGCAGGCCGGGCCGGCCATATCGTCGCCGTCCACAAGGGCAGCGGCCGCGGCAGGCGCATGCTGCTCATCGCCCATCTCGACACGGTGTTCGAGCCCGACAGCCCCTTCCAGCGCTTCGCCCGCAAGGACAAGAACACCGCCGAGGGCCCAGGAATCGGCGACGACAAGGGCGGGATGGTCGTCATGGTCGCGGCCCTGCGCGCCATGCGCGCCGCGGGCACGCTCGAGGAGGCCGACATCGAGATCGTCCTCACCGGCGACGAGGAGGACGGCGGCAACCCGATCGCGATCGCCCGCCGCGACCTCATCGCCGCCGCCGGCCGGGCCGACCTCGCGCTCGACTTCGAGGGCCTCGCTCAGGAGGGCGACCGCGACATGGGCTCGATCGCGCGCCGCGGCTCCGCCTCCTGGCAGGTGATTGCGAAAGGGCGGACCGGTCATTCGAGCGGCATCTTCAGCGCCTCCGCCGGCGACGGCGCCATTTACGAGCTCAGCCGTATCATCGCCGCCTTCCGCGCCAAGCTGCCCGAGCCCAACCTCACCTTCAACGTCGGGCTGGTCGCCGGCGGCGCCACCGCCGAGCTCGACCGCGACCTCATCCGCGCCACCGCGACCGGCAAGACCAATATCATCCCGCCCATCGCCATCGCCCGCGGCGACCTTCGCGCACTGTCGCTCGACCAGCAGGAAAGGGTGATGGCGAAGATGCGCGCGATCGTCGCCAGGCACCTCGCCGGAACCAGCGCCGAGATCGCCTTCGACGACGGCGCCTATCCGCCGATGGCGCCGACCGCGCCGAGCCGCGCTCTCCTCGCCCGCCTGAACGGCGTCAACCGCGACCTCGGCCTCGCCGAGATGGGCGAGTTCGATCCGCTGAAGCGCGGCGCCGGCGACATCGGCTTCGTCGCCCATCTCATCCCCGGCCTGGTCGGCCTCGGCACCGCCGGCCAAGGCGCCCACGCCCCGGGCGAGACCGTCGACCTCGCCTCCATCCCCCGCCAGGCCAAGCGCGCCGCGATCCTGATGACGAGGCTGGCGAGGGAGCGGCGCTGAATTATTCCCCTCCCCGCGTGCAGGGAGGGGAGAAAAGTCACCGCAGCCGATAATGGTCGGCCAGCCGGTCGAGCGCCATGGTCAGGACGAGCTTGCCCGCCCGCGCCGGCCAGCCGAGCGCGCTTTCCGCCTCACGCATGCCCTCGCCCGCGCACAGGACCCGCCAGGCGATGTCGCGAAGACCAGGTCCGAGCGCCTTGACCGCGGCGTCGAACCGGCGGCGGGCGGCGAGCTGGGCATGGGTCGCCGAGGCGGGGCCGGCGGGTCCGCGCGGGCTCTTGTCGGGAGGCGGCGAATCCCAGCACATCGTCACCCGCGGCGGTAGCCCGGACCGCTCCCAGTCGCCGCGCAGCTGCTCCCCGGCCGCGAACTGGCGCTGGTCGACATGGCCGCGCGAACGCAGCCAGCCGAGCGGCGATTCGGCCAAATTGACCGTCACCGAACGCGCCGCCGGACGGCGCTTCCCCTGGCCCCGCTCGGCCCCGTCCTGCGGCGCCGGCCGGTCGGCGAGCAACCGGCCCCGCCTGACTCGCTCGGTTTTCATATCCATTCTCCTGATATGGTACATATCGGGAACACTTGCCATGTCGACAAGTATGTAGGAAAGTGAAATCACGAACTCGCATGCGCCCGTGGGGAAATTGTTATGATCACGCGTATTCGCGACGTCCGTCGCGCCAAGAAGCTGACGCTTCAAGACGTGGCCGACCGCTGCGATCCCCCGACGACTCCGCAGACGATCGGCCGGCTCGAGACCGGAGCCCGCACCGTTTCGCTCGGCTGGCTCAACCGGATCGCCGGGGCGCTCGGGGTCGAGGCGACCGATCTCGTCGAATTCGCGGAGCGCGAGGAGGACGTGCCGCTCGCCGCCTTGATCGGCCAGGACGGCGCCCACGCGCCGCGCCGGGCGGGCGTGGTCCTGCCGCCCCGGCCGGAGCCGGGCACGGTCGCGGTGGCGGTCCAGTCGGGAGTCGGCGACTATCGCAGCGGCGACGAGATCTGGTGCCTTCGCCTCGAGCCCGAGGATTTCGGCCGCGCCCTCAACCGCGACGTCCTCCTCCCCCGCCCCGCCGGCCGCTTCCTGTTCGGCCGGCTGATCGGCCGCGAGGAAGGCAAGCTCCACCTTCTTCCGCTGGGCGGAGGCCATCGCCAGCTCGTCATCGCCGATCCCCCCTGGATGGGAATGGCGACGAAGCTGGTGCGAGGCCTGTAGGGCCGTAGCCCTCCTTCGCTAAAGCTACGGCGGGCAGCCTTCGCCGCCTCGCTCAGGCGGCTTGCCAGCCGAAGCCGCGCAGCGGCGAAGGCTGGTGGGCGCTGACGGGCTCGAACCGCCGACATCTTCCGTGTAAAGGAAGCGCTCTACCAACTGAGCTAAGCGCCCGCGCCCGCGCCCGCGCCCGCGCCCGCGCCCGCGCCCGCGGCCTCTGCCACCGGCGGCGCGCCCACGCAAGCCTGGCGTGGAGCGATGCTCAGGAGACGAGCTGGCCGGCGCGCTGCGCCGACTTCAGATAGGCTTCCATCCGGGCCGCGGCGTCCCCGGACAGCTCGATGAACACCCGGCGGCCGTCCTCCGGATCGGCGATCCGGACGAACAGCCCCTCGTCGCACAGACCCTTGATCCAGCGCCGGGCCGTCGTCGGCGGCACCGCGGCGGCGATGCACAGGCTCGACACGGCGACGCGCTGACCGTCCACCCGCGCCGCCATCAGGTCGAGCAGCATGTCCCAGGCGGGATCGGCGAACAGCTCGCTCCGGAAGAAATGATTGCGAAACCGCCGCGCCCGGATGATCGAGCGGATGAAGCCGGCGTCGAGCCGCTCTCCGTCGCCGTCGGCGCCGCCCCCGACCGCCGCCACCGCCGCGGCCGCGGCCTCGTGCTCGGACAGCGCCGCGAGCACGTTGGCGATCCGGCCGACCTCCTCGCTCAGCTGCTGAAGCCGCACCGTCGCCTGAGCCTTGCCGACCTCCGGACTCATCGCCGTCGCCATTGATCGCTCCTCCGGCCGGGAGATTGCCGCCATTCCGGAGCAATAGCAGGCGCACATTGGTCCAATATGGAGCAATTTGGCGGCTTTCCGGCCGCCGAAACACGTCCGGGAATGAAGGAGCGAGCCAGGCGAGAGAGACCGTCGAACCGTGAAACCCGCCGCGGCGGGCCCGGCCGGAATCAAATATAGTCCTTCGTGCCCGCCTTTTTCTGTCGGCGAAATATCTCCATTTTGGACTATTCGCCCAATATCCAGCGGCCGGCGGCGGCGGCGTGGAGGGCGGTCGTGTCGTAGACCGGGATGACGTTGGCGCCCGGATCGACGAGAAGCACCAATTCGGTGCAACCGAGGATGACCGCCTGCTGCCGCGACTTGCCCATCTCGGTGACGCAGGTCTTGAGCAGGCGCTGGGAGTTGCGGGTCACCTGTCCCCTGGCCAGCTCCTCGAAGATGATCCGGTCGATATGCGCCGCCGTCTCCGGGTCGGGCAGTGCGAGCGCGATCCCCCTCGCCTCGATTCGCTCGCGGAAGAAGGCTTCGCCCATGGTGAAGCGGGTGCCGATCAGGCCGGCCTTCTGGACTCCGTCGGCGGCGAGCTTTTCCGCGGTGACGTCGGCGATGTGGAGCAAGGGCAGCTTGACCGCCGCCTCGACCGCGGGCGCGACCTTGTGGGTGGTGTTGCTGCACAGGATCAGCCCCTCGGCCCCCGCCGCCTCGAGCCTCGCCGCGGCGGCGGCGACGATCTCGCCCACCTTGTCCCATTCGCCGGCGAGCTCGAGCGCCGCGACCGGCGCGAGATCGAGGCTCTCCAGGATGAGCGGCGCCGAGCTCAGGCCGCCCTTCGCCTTCGCCACCGCCTTGTTGATCTGTTCGTAATAGAGGACGGTCGAGAACCAGCTCGTCCCGCCGATCATTCCCAGTTTGCGCACTTGTTCACTTTCCGAAAGGACCGTTGCTCCAGTCCCATACCGTTCGCCCTGAGCCTGTCGAAGGGCTTTTCTCGTCTTCGAAGGAGGGCTTCGACAAGCTCAGCCCGAACGGGTCCGGAACGCGTCGAAGCGAGGCTTAGCCCAGGCTCTTCACGATCTCCTCGGTCATCTTCTTGGCGTCGCCGAGCAGCATCATCGTATTGTCGCGGTAGAAGAGATCGTTATCGACCCCGGCATAGCCGACCCCGCCCATCGAGCGCTTGATGAACAGGACGGTCTTGGCCTTCTCGACGTCGAGCACCGGCATTCCGTAGATGGGCGAGGTCTTGTCGGTCTTGGCCGCCGGGTTGGTGACGTCGTTGGCGCCGATGACGAAGGCGAGGTCGGTGCGGGCGAATTCGGAGTTGATGTCCTCGAGCTCGAACACCTCGTCATAGGGGACGTTGGCCTCGGCGAGCAGCACGTTCATATGCCCGGGCATCCGTCCGGCGACGGGGTGGATCGCATATTTGACGGTCACCCCTTCCTTCTTGAGCTGGTCGGCGAGCTCGCGCACCGCATGCTGAGCCTGGGCCACCGCCATGCCGTAGCCGGGGACGATGATCACCTGCTCGGCCTGGCTCATCAGGAAGGCCGCGTCCTCGGCCGAGCCCCGCTTCCACGGCCGGTCCGAGGCCGCGCCGCCGCCGGCGATCGCGGTGTCGCCGCCGAAGCCGCCGGCGATCACCGAGATGAAGCTTCGGTTCATCGCCCGGCACATGATGTAGGAGAGGATCGCGCCCGACGAGCCGACCAGCGCCCCGGTGATGATCATCGCGCTGTTCTGGAGCGTGAAGCCCATCGCCGCCGCGGCCCAGCCCGAATAGGAATTGAGCATCGAGACGACGACCGGCATGTCGGCGCCGCCGATCGGGATGATCAGAAGGAAGCCGACGAGGAAGGCGAGCGCGGTCAGGGTGATGAAGACCCAGGCGCTCTGGTCGGTGGTGAAATAGCCGACCAGCCCGACGATCGCCGCCATGATCCCCAGGTTGAGAACGTGCCGGAGCGGCAGCAGGATCGGCTTGCCCGACATGTTGCCGTTCAATTTGAGGAAGGCGATCACCGAGCCCGAGAAAGTGACCGCGCCGATCGCGGCGCCGAGGCTCATCTCGACCCGGCTGACCGGGTGGATGACCCCGGCGACGGCGATCCCGAAGGCGTCGGGGTTGAGATAGGCCGCGCCGGCCACCAGCACGGCGGCAAGCCCGACCAGCGAGTGGAAGGCGGCGACCAGCTGCGGCATTGCCGTCATCGCGATCCGCCGCGCCGTCACCAGGCCGATGACCGCGCCGATCAGGATCGCGCCGCCGTTCAGCATCAGCGAGTCCCAGTCGACCGGATCGTGCCACTGCAGCACGAACTCCTCGTCCCGGGTCGGCATATAGTGGATGAGCGTCGTCGCCAGAGCGATGCCCATGCCGATGATCCCGGCCCGGTTGCCCCGCCTCGAGCTTTCCGGATTGGAGAGCCCGCGAAGCGCGAGGATG
>JBEVDE010000352.1:0-2986 GCA_040514175.1 Allosphingosinicella sp.
AGTCCGAAGACGCCCGCGCCAACGGCAAAAACCGCTACGACAGCGACCAAATATCTTCGGCCGTGAGACGTGATTGAGCCCATCTGTGGAAAGCCCCCGCTGACCAATCTAGTACAATCAAAAGCGATTCGACGCGAGTGGGGGTTAGTGCTGAGGCCAGAGGGCAGAGGCGGCCAGCGATTTGACCTGGTGACCCCAACGGGACTCGAACCCGTGTTTTCGCCGTGAAAGGGCGACGTCCTAGACCGCTAGACGATGGGGCCATCGGCGGAAGCGCGGCACTTAAGTGGCGGAGAGGCGTGCGTCAATCGGCGCGCTATTCTTCCCCTCTCCCGCTTTTCGAGGGAGAGGGGTTCTTCGGCTCGGCCCGCACTTGGATATTCAATCGTACCAGGCGGCGTCCTCCAAATGCAGCTCGGCGGCGATGCGGTCGCCCCATTCGTCCTTCTTGACCCGGCCGGCGACCCACAATTTACGGTGCGGCGGCGCGGCGAGCATCGCTTCGCCGAGCGGGCTCGCCGCCATCCGGAAGGCGATCGCCTTGATTCGGCGGCCGTCGTCGCCGGCGACGATCAGCCGCAAATGGCCGTTGCCGACGACGTCGGCCTTGATCACCCGCACCGGCCCCGCCGCCACCCGCGGCGCCGGCCAGCCCGCGCCATAAGGCCCCCCCGCCTCGAGCGCGTCGCACAAAGCGGGGCAAACCCCGCCCGGCGCAAGCACCGCGTCGAGCAGAAGCGCGCGGTCGTCGCGGCTCCTCGCGACGTCCGCCGCGAGCCGCTCGTCGAGGAAGTCGGACAGAGCCTCGACCTTGCCGCGCTCGACCGTCAGGCCCGCCGCCATGGCGTGGCCGCCGCCGGCGACGAGAAGGCCCATATCCTTCGCCGCCATCACCGCCGCGCCGAGATCGACCCCGCCGATCGAGCGGCCCGAGCCCTTGCCGAGCCCGTCCTCGCCCAGAGCGACGACGATCGCCGGGCGGCCGAACCGCTCCTTGAGCCGGCCGGCGACGATGCCGATCACGCCCGGGTGCCAGCCCTCGCCCGCGGCGACGACGATTGAGCGGTTGCCCTGGCCGCCGCACAGGCTCTCCGCCGACTCGCAGACGGCCGCCTCGATCGCCCGGCGCTCCTCGTTCAGCCGGTCGAGCTCGGCCGCGATCGCCTCAGCCTCGGCCGGATCCTCGGTGGTGAGAAGCCTGACGCCGAGGTCCGATTTGCCGACCCGGCCGCCGGCGTTGATCCGCGGGCCGAGCGCCCAGCCGAGATCGGTGCAGCTCGGCGCCCGGGTCAGCCTGGCCGCGTCGATCAGGGCGCCGAGGCCGGCGTTGCGGCGCTGCGCCATCACCTTCAGTCCCTGGGTGACGAACGCGCGATTGAGGCCGCGCAGCTGGGCGACGTCGGCGACGGTTCCGAGCGCGACCAGATCGAGCAATTCGATCAGCCTGGGCTCCTCGCGGCGGGCGAAATAATTCCGGCCGCGAAGCACCCTGAGCGTCGCCGCGCCGAGCAGGAAGCACATTCCCACCGCGGCGAGATGGCCGTGCGCGGCCGCCTCCGCTCCCTCGTCGAGCCGGTTCGGATTGACCAGGGCCAGGGCCAGAGGAAGCGCGCTCGAGCATTTGTGATGGTCGACGACGATGACGTCGACCCCCGCCTCGCGCGCCATCGCCAGCGCCTCGAAGGCCTGGGCGCCGCAATCGACGGTGACGATCAGGCTCGCCCCCTCCCGGGCGAGCCGGACCAGGGCCTCGCCCGACGGCCCGTAGCCCTCCATCAGCCGGTCGGGGATATAGGCGCCCGGCGCCGCGCCGAGGCCGCGAAGAAGCCGCACCAGAAGCGCCGCCGAAGTCGCTCCGTCGACGTCGTAATCGCCGAACACGACCATTTTCTCGCCGGCCTCGACCGCGTCGGCGAGCCGCTCGGCCGCTGCGTCCATGTCGCGGAACAGCGACGGATCGGGCATGAAGCCGCGCAGCGTCGGCTGCCGGTGCGCCCCAAGCGCCTCGCGCGCCACTCCCCGCGCCATCAGCAGCTGGTCGACCAGATCGTCGGGCCGGAACGCCTCGTCATGGCCGTCGGCGGCCGAGCCCCGCCAGCGCCAGGGCTGGCCGAGAATAGAGCGGGAGACTCCGCAGACATGGGCCGGGGTAAGCATCGAAAGCGACCTTAGACCATTGCGAGTCGGCCGTGAATCGCCCTTGTCGCTTCTATCCACATGTGATTTCGCTATCGTCGGGCGATGACAGGCGACGAACTGGACCAGGAAGAGCAGGCGCTTGCGGATTCGATCCGGCTGAGCCCGATCGCGACCGTGCTCAGCAACCCGCGCCTGCCCGACAATCCGATCGTCGCCGCCAATGCCGCCTTCTGCGCGCTCACCGGCTATGCGGAGAGCGAGATCGTCGGGCGCAACTGCCGGTTTCTCGCCGGGCCGGACACCGAGCCCTGGCTCACCGAGCGCATCCGCCAGGCCCTGCGCGGCCTCCGGCCCTCGCTGACCGAGATCCTCAACTACCGCAAGGACGGCAGCGCCTTCCGCAACGCCGTCCTGATCGCGCCACTGTTCGGCGCCGACGGCGAAGCCGCCTGGTTCCTCGGCTCGCAGGTGGAGGTGGACGCCGGCTCGGTCGCCCCGCTCGCGCTTCGCCAGCAGCGCGCCGCCCGCCTCGCCGCCACCCTCTCCCCGCGCCAGCGCGAGGTCCTCGGCGAGATGGCCGCCGGCCAGCGCAACAAGCAGATCGCCTGGCGCCTCGGCCTGTCGGAGAAAACGATCAAGATGCACCGCGCCCTTTTGCTCGAGAAGCTCGGCGTCCAGACCACCGCCGACGCGATCAGGCTCGCCGTGGAAGCGGGGCTGTAAAAAATCCTCCCCCGGATTTCCGGGGGAGGGGGACCGGGGGGCACGCGGGGGGGGGGGGGGTTTTTGGGTGGGAGCAACCCCCCCCCCCCCGCGGGCCGGGGGCCCCCCCCCCCCGCACACCCGG
>JBEVDE010000188.1:0-14223 GCA_040514175.1 Allosphingosinicella sp.
CCTCTCCCTGTAGGGGAGAGGGACCGCAGGGCGCGAAGCGGCGTGCGAGGGTGAGGGCAACGCGTTCGCGATGAGGGTGAGGACGCCGTCCAGATTCTCGGTGATCTCGTTGTTCCAGAAGCGGAGGGTGCGCCAGCCGAGGGCGGCGAAGGCGCGCTCACGCGCGGCGTCATACCCGGCCTCATCGGCGTGCTGGCTGCCATCGGCTTCCACCACCAGCCGTGATTCGGCGCAGGCGAAGTCGGCGATGTAGCCGGCGAGCCACATCTGCTTTCGGAACTTCGCGCCGCCGAGGCGGCGGTCGCGGAGCTGGCCCCAGAGCAGGCGCTCCTGCGGCGTCATGTCGCGGCGGAGCTGGCGGGCGCGCTCCAGCTTGTCGTATCCCGGTGGCCGCCTCATGCCCTCACCCTGGCGCTTCGCGCCTGTCCCTCTCCCCTACAGGGAGAGGGGTTGGGACGCGCGCCCTCCTTCATCCCTCTCCCTGTAGGGGAGAGGGAAATGCGGCCCGCGCAGCGGGACGCGAGGGTGAGGGCGCGGCGGCTAGTCACCCTTGAACTCCGGTGTCTTCTTCGCCGCAAACGCTTCGAACGCCCGCTTGAAGTCGTTCGTCGCCATGCAGATGGCCTGGGCCTGGGCTTCCATCTCGATCGCGGTCTCGAGGCTGACGTTCCATTCCTGATTGAGCTGGGTCTTGGTGATGCCGTGGGCGAAGGTCGGGCCGGCGGCGAGGCTTCGGGCCAGCGCCCGCGCCTCGTCGAGCAGGGCCTCGCCCGGCACGAGCCGGTTGTGGAAGCCCCAGCGTTCGCCCTCCTCGGCGGTCATCACCCGGCCGGTGTAGAGCAATTCCGCCGCCCGGCCCTGACCGACGATGCGCGGCAGGATCGCACAGGCGCCCATGTCGCAGCCGGCGAGGCCGACCCGGGTGAACAGGAAGGCGGTCTTCGACCCCGGCGTGGCGAGGCGGAGGTCCGAGGCCATGGCGACGATCGCTCCGGCGCCGACGCAAATGCCGTCGATCGCGGCGACGATCGGCTGCGGGCAGGCGCGCATCGCCTTGACGAGATCGCCGGTCATCCGGGTGAAGTCGAGCAGGCCCGGCATGTCCATGCCCGTGAGCGGGCCGATGATCTCGTGGACGTCGCCGCCCGAGCTGAAATTGCCGCCGGCGCCGGCCACCACCACCGCCTTCACCTCGCGGGCGTAGACCAGGGCCCGGAAGGCGTCGCGAAGCTCGGCATAGCTTTCGAAGGTGAGCGGGTTCTTCCGCTCCGGCCGGTTGAGCGTGACGGTGGCGACGCCCTCGGCATAGTCCCAGAGGAAATGCTCGGGCGCGAAGGTTTCAGGGTTCATGCGATCTCCACAGCCTCACCGTTCCGTTCCGAGACGACGAGGTCAAGAACGGCGGCGGCGACTTCTTCGGGCGAGATCAGGCGCCCCGACGGGTTCAGCCGGGCCAGCTCTTCCCGCGCCGTCTCCTCGCTTCGGCCGGTTTTCGCCACGATGTTCGAAACCGACTGGACCGTCATCTCGGTATCGACGAAGCCGGGGCAGACCGCGTTCACCCGCAAATGGCTCTGCGCATATTCGGCGGCGAGGGCGCGGGTGAGGCCGACCGCGCCGTGCTTGGCGGCGATATAGGGCGAGGCGTAAGCGAATCCGTGGAGGCCCGCCATCGAGGCGATGGTGACGATCCGCCCGGCCGGAGCGGCGAGCAGGTCGGGCAGAGCGGCCTGGCAGCAATGGAACATGCCGTCGAGATTGACTGCAAGCATGTCGCGCCAGAGGTCCGCGCCGACCTTCGCGAACGGCATTCCGGCGGACGCGCCGGCGTTGTTGATCAGGATATCGATCGGCCCCTGGGCGTCGCGGGCGAGGGCGAAGGCGCGGTCGACCTCGTCGCGGACGGTGACGTCGGCGGGTGCGACCCGGGCGACGAAATCCCCGCCGCCTAGTTCCTCGCGCTGGGCGCGGCGGGGGCCGAGGCGGGTGAGCTCCGCGCCCTCGGCGCCGCCGGCGCGGGCGATGGCGGCGCCGATGCCGGTGCCGGCGCCGGTGATCAGAGCGTGTTGGCCGAAGAGGCGGGTCCTTTGCCCTCACCCTGGCGCTTCGCGCCTGTCCCTCTCCCCTGCAGGGAGAGGGGGAGTCGCCCCGCATCAACCCCTCTCCCTCCAGGGGAGAGGGAGGGGCCCGCCGCGAAGCGGTGGGAGGGTGAGGGCAGACCCGTCACGCCTTCATCTCCGCTTCCCGCGCCAGATTGCGCGCCAGCTGGGCCATGCCGCCGAGATATTGGGGCGGGATCCGGATCGCGCGATAGTCGGCGGCGGCGGCGGCGCGAAGCGTCCACATCGGGTCGACGAGATGCGGGCGGGCGAGGGCGACGAGATCGGCCCGGCCGGCGGCGAGGATCGAATTGACATGGTCGCTCTCGTAGATGTTGCCCACCGCCATGGTCGCGACCCGGCCCTCGTTGCGGATCTGGTCGGCGAAGGGGGTCTGGAACATCCGGCCGTAGACGGGCGCGCAATCGGCCCAGGTCTGGCCGGCCGAGACGTCGATCAGATCGGCGCCGGCCTCGGCGAAGGCCCGGCCGATCAGGACGGCCTCGTCCGGAGTGACCCCGAGTTCGCCCATCCAGTCGTTGGCGGAGATACGCACCGACATCGGCCGGTCTTCCGGCCAGGCGGCGCGCATCGCCCGGAACAGCTCGAGCGGGAAACGGAGGCGGTTTTCCAGGCTTCCGCCATATTCGTCGCCGCGCTTGTTGGTGAGCGGCGTGATGAAGCTCGAGAGGAGATAGCCGTGGGCGGCATGGAGCTCGACCATGTCGAAGCCGGCCTCGAGGCCCCTCTTCACCGCCTCGACGAACTGCCCGCGCACGTCGTCCATGTCGGCGCGGGTCATCGGCCTGGGGACCTGGTTGCGAGGCGACCAGGGCACGTCGGACGCGGCCATGATCGGCCAGTTGCCGGTTTCGAGCGGGACGTCATAGCCTTCCCAGCCGACCTTCGTGCTGCCCTTCGGCCCGCTATGGCCGAGCTGGAGGCAGAATTTCGCGTCGCCGTTGGCGTGGACGAAGTCGACGATCCGCTTCCAGGCCTCGACATGTTCGGGCCTGTAAAGGCCCGCGCAGCCCGGAGTGATCCGCCCCTCGGCGGAGACGCAGGTCATCTCGGTATAGAGGAGGCCCGCGCCGCCCTGGGCGCGGGCGCCGTAATGGACGAGGTGGAAGTCGTCCGGGACGCCGTCCTCGGCCGAATACATGGCCATGGGCGAGACCACGACCCGGTTGACGAGGCCGAGGCCGCGCAGGCGGTAGGGCGCGAACATGGGCGGGGCCGGGTCGTTGACGGGCACCCCCAGCGCCTTCGACTGGAACCAGCGTTCCACCCCCTCCAGCCAGGGCTTGTCGCGAAGCCGCAGATTCTCGTGGCTGACGCGTTGCGAGCGGGTGAGCAAAGAGTAAGCGAACTGGATCGGCTCGAAATGGAGGTAGCGCTCAAGCGTCTCGAACCATTCGGTCGAGTTGCGGGCGCTGTTCTGAAGCTTGAGCACCTCGACCTGCCGCTCCTCGCGATATTCGCCGAGGGCGGCTTCGCGCGAGAGGCCGGGGCGGTTGAGCACCTCGGCGAGCTTGATCGCGTCCTCGAGCGCGAGCTTGGTGCCCGAGCCGATCGAGAAATGGGCGGTATGGGCGGCGTCGCCGAGCAGGATGAGGTTGCGCCAGGACCAGCGCTCGCAGAGGATTCGGCGGAACTGGAGCCAGGCTTCGGGTCCCTTCAAATGGGCGGCGTTGGACATCAAGTCGTGGCCGCCCAGATATTTCGCGAAGATCCGCTCGCACAAGGCGATCGCCTCGCCCTGGTCCATGCGGTCGAGGCCGAGGCCGGCCCAGGTTTCGGGCGCCATCTCGACGATGAAGGTCGAGAGATTGTCGTCGAAGCGATAGGCGTGCGCCCAGACCCAGCCCGCCTCGGTCTCCTCGAAGGCGAAGGTGAAGGCCTCGAACGTCTTGCGAGTCCCGAACCAGAAGAATCTGTTCTTCCGGAGCTGGACGTCGACCCCGAAATGGGCCTCGTGGGCGGTGCGGATCCGGCTGTTGGCGCCGTCGGCGGCGATGACCAGATCGTAGCCGGCATAGGTGTCGAGATCGGCGCTCGCCTCATGCTCGAAATGGAGGCGGACGCCGAGCTCCTGCGCGCGATCCTGAAGGATGTTGAGGAGTCGCCTTCGGCCGATGCCGATGAAGCCGTGGCCGGACGAGCGCACCGTTTCATCGTGGATATGGACCTCGATATCGTCCCAATGCGCGAACTCGCTCTGGATGACGGCGCCGGAGACCGGGTCGTTGGCGATCAGATTCTCGACCGTCTGGTCGGAGAAGACGACGCCCCAGCCGAACGTGTCGTCGGGCCGGTTGCGCTCGAAGAGATCCACCTCGTGCGCCGGATCGCGCAGCTTCATCGAGATCGCGAAATAGAGCCCGGCCGGTCCCCCGCCCAGGCAGGCGATGCGCATCGCTTTCTCCCTTGCCTGGGGCTGGCCTAGGTCAGGGGCAATTGGGAGGCAAGTTAGGGTTCTGCTGTTGGCACTCGTCCGGGGGCGGATCGCCGTCCTTTTTCTTCTTTTTCCCGCCCAGGAGCACCGCGCCGCCGATGACCGCGCCGACCGCGGCCGCGCCGAGCAAGGCGTCGCGGGTGCCGTGCCCCTTCTTGCCGCCGCCGCCGCCGGGCTCGGCGGTGGTGCGAAGCAGCGACTGCAGGGCCTGGAGCCCCGCCGCGGAGATCGGGAACGGGCCGATCGGCGGCGCTCCGACGCGCGGCGCGTAGAGCGCCAGGCCGGGACGGTCGAGCGTGACCATGCTCGCGCCGACGGTGACGTCGACCGCGCCCGGGCGGGTGTCGCCCTGGGTGCGCGGCCCCGGGCCGCGAAGGACGATCAGCGACGCTTCGTCTTTGTTCGCCTTGACCTTCCTGCCGACCGCCGCCTCGCGGCTCGCGATCTCGATCGCCTCCTCGCCGACGACGCCCTCGAAGATGGTGCCGCGAACGCCGATGGTGGCGACCGGGGTGCGCACCGTGACCGGCCCGGACGGGCGCCGGAGGTTGCGGCCGGACATGAAGCGGAAGGCGCCGCGGGCGACGCTGACTCCGGTCGAGCGGCTGTTCCGCGACGGATCGTAGACGAACCGGTCGACGGCGACCCGGGCGTTGGCGCCGACGGTGAAGGTGGTCCGGTCGAGCAGCAGGATCTGGAGCTGGCTCGCGGCGCCGGTCCTGACCTCGTCGTTGAGGATCACCCGCTCCCGGACCAGTGCCGGCCGCGCCTTCTTCGTCCCGGCGCCGACGATGACCACCTTGTTGCGAACCGCGGCATTGACCCCGACCGCCTGGGCGAAGACCGGGGAAGCGGCCAGGCTCGCGGCCGCGACGGCGGCGGCGGCCTTGCTCAGGGGCCCGGGTCTCATCGCCTTTTCCCCCGTCTCGGCGGCGCCGGCCGCGGCACCGGTCCGCAGGCGGCGGCGACTTCGGCCCAGTCCGGGTCGGCGATTTGCTTGCCTTCGAGCAGCCCAAGCTCCAGCTCGGCGCCCTGGCGATCGTCGAGGCGGCACAGGAGCGAAGCGTAGAGGAGCCGGGGCGGTGCGGCCTCGGGAAAGGCGAAGAGCAGCCGCTCGAGCGTTCCGAGCGCGCCGAGCAGGTCGGAGGCGCCGGCCTGGCGGCGGGCGAGGGTCATGCCGCTGTCGAGCCGCTCCGTCGCCGCCGCAAGCGCGTCGGTGTCGTCCTGCGCCCGCACGGCGGACGAGAGCGAAACGGCGGCCAACAGGGCGAGCGGGAAGCGCAGCATATCAGCTTTCATCGGCAGCGTCCCTTTCGGGGAGCCTCATTTGACTAAGGGCTATCATTCGCCCACCCTTGCGGCAACTTCATTTCCGCGCCGTGACGAGCATCACGCCGGCGCGAAAAGAGGGCGGCGGGCATATGCTGGGGATCGGGCGCAGGAGGGCAGCGACGGCCACGCGCCGGTCGACGATCAGGCTCGCCGGCCTGGCGGCCGTGCTTCTGGTGGCGCTGGCGAGGCTCGCCGCGCCCGCCCTGTTCGACCAGGCGGGCGGCCTCGTCTTCGATTCCTATCAGCGCCTTTCCCCCCGCCCCTATGAGGATGCGGGCGTGCGCGTCGTCGATATCGACGACGAGAGCGTGCGCCGCCTCGGCCAATGGCCGTGGCCGCGCACCGAGCTCGGCGACATGACCGAGGCGGTCGCCGGCGCCGGCGCGGCCGTGATCGCGTTCGACATCGTCTTTTCCGAGGCCGACCGGACCTCGCCCCGCTTCCTCGCCGAGCGGGAGGCCCGGCGGGGGGCGGCGGCGTCGCAGCTCGCGGCGCTTCGAGCGCTTGCCGATCATGACGAGAGCTTCGCCGCGACCCTCGCCGGCAGGGGCTCGGTGCTCGGCTTCTTCCTGACCCAGGATCGTCCGGGCGCGGCCGTCCAGCCCAAGAAGGGTTTCGCCGTCGCCGGCACCGACCCGGGGGCCAGCATCACCGATTATTCGGGAGGAATCCTTCCGCTGGCGCCGTTCCGGGAGGCCGCCGACGGCCTCGGCTTCGTCTCGATCAGGACGGACGGCGACGGCATCGTCCGGCGCGTGCCTTTGGTCGCCCGGGCCAACGGCGCCCTGGTGCCGTCGCTGTCCGCGGAGGCGTTGCGCGTGCTCCAGAATGCCGGCGGAATGACGGTGAGGAGCAGCGACGCGAGCGGAGAGACCAGGGCCGGAGCGCCGGAGATGGTCGGTCTCAAGATCGGCGAGATCGAAATCCCGGTCACCGAGCGGGGCGAGATGTGGATGCATTATACGCCGCCGGCGCCGGAGCGGATCGTGCCGGCGTGGAAGATCATCGAGGGGCGCCTCTCCCCCGCGGAGATGAAAGTGCTGTTCGAGGGCCGGATCGTCCTGATCGGCGCCGGCGCCATCGGCCTTCGCGATCTCGTCGCGACGCCGATGCGGGAGCGCGAGCTTGGGGTCGTCATCCACGCCCAGG
Source organism: Allosphingosinicella sp. (assembly GCA_040514175.1). Classification (GTDB taxonomy): domain Bacteria; phylum Pseudomonadota; class Alphaproteobacteria; order Sphingomonadales; family Sphingomonadaceae; genus Allosphingosinicella. The sequence continues at coordinate 7,036 of JBEVDE010000188.1, forward strand.
CGCTCGAGCAGATGCTGCTCGAAGATTTCCTCGAACGGCCGGACTGGGCCGCCGGGCTCGAGATGGCGGTCCTGCTCGGCGCCGGAATCCTCCTCGCTTTGCTTCTGCCGTCGCTCGGCGCCCTGCCGGGGGCGCTGCTGGCGGGCAGTTTGATGTCGGCCGCGGCGGGCGGCAGCTGGTATGCGTTCAAGGCGAAGAACCTGCTGGTCGATCCGACCGCGCCGATGCTCGCCCTGCTCGGCTGCTACGTGGTCGTCACCCTGTTCACCTATCTTCGCGAGGAGAAGCAGCGGCGCTACATCCACGGCGCCTTCGACCGCTATCTCTCGCCCGAGCTGGTCCGGCGGATCCAGGACGATCCGAGCCGCCTCGAGCTGGGCGGCGAAGTGCGCGAGATGACCGTCCTGTTCTGCGACATTCGCGGCTTCTCGCACATTTCGGAGCAGATGGGCCCGCAGGAGATCATCCGCTTCCTGATCGCCTTTTTGACGCCGATGACCGACCTCCTCCTCGCCCGCAAGGCGACGATCGACAAATATATCGGCGACGCCATCCTTGCCTTCTGGAACGCGCCGCTGGACGATCCCGACCAGCATGAAAACGCCGCCCGGGCGGCGCTCGAGATGATCGAGCGGCTCGAGCGGCTCAACGAGGCGATGCCGGCGCGCAAGGATTCGTCCTGGCCGGGGCGGGTCGAGATCGGCATCGGCCTCAACGCCGGGCCGTGCTGCGTCGGCAACATGGGCTCCGCCCAGCGCCTCTCTTATTCGCTGATCGGCGACACGGTGAACCTCGCCTCGCGGATCGAGGGGCTGACCAAGGGTTACGGGATCCGGATCCTGATGGGCGAGGAGCTGGCGCGGGACTTGCCCGAATTCGCGACCCTGGAGGTGGACCGGGTCCGGGTCGTCGGCCGCGACAGGCCGGCGACCATCTTCGCCCTGCTCGGCGACGAGGCGCTCGCCCGGTCCCCGGCCTTCAAGGCCTTCGCCGCCCGCCACGCCCGGCTGCTGGCCGATTATCGGGGCCGCCGCTGGGACGAGGCTGAGCAGGGGATCGCCGGGAATGCGGAAGCCGCGGCGGGCTACGGCCTCGCCGCGCTCTACGCCCGCTACCGGGCCTCGATCCGCGCCTGTCGCGAGCACCCGCCCGGCGAGGATTGGGAGGGCATCACGATCGCCGAGACGAAGTGATCGACACCCCCTCTCCCTGCAGGGGAGAGGGACAGCCGCGAAGCGGCAGGGTGAGGGGCCTGTCTCCGAAATGCCCTCACCCTCCCACCGCTTCGCGGCGGGCCCCTCCCTCTCCCCTACAGGGAGAGGGGATTAGCTGGCGCGGCGCGCCGATGCGGTTATGCTCGGCCCCAAGTGTCTCTGAAGGAGTGGCGGTGGGCGCGCTGGTGAGATGGACCGTTGCCGGGCTGATGCTCCTGGCCCTGATCCTTGTCCCGTTCCTTTTGTTCGAGGGGCAGATCGTGGGGCTCGCCGGCGGCCTGTTCGGCGCGAGCGCCCAGGCCGGCGCCCTGCTCGCGTTCCTCATCATCGCCCTGTTCGCCGCCGACGTCTTGCTGCCGGTGCCGTCCAGCCTGGTCAGCGTCGCGGCGGTGGCGCTCTTCGGCTGGGCCGGCGGGCTTCTGATCTGGACCGGAATGACGATCGGATGCGGCCTCGGCTATTGGCTCGGAAGCCGCGCGGGCCGGCCGCTTGCGGAACGCTTCATCGGCCGGGGCGAGGTCGCCCGGGCCCGGCGCATCGCCGGGGACCTGGGGCCCGCGACCCTCGTCCTGACCCGCGCCGTGCCGGTCCTGGCGGAGGCCTCGACCCTCGCCGCGGGGCTTGCCGCGATGCCGTTCGGTCGTTTCGCGCTCGCCACCGGGCTCGCCAATGCGGGCATCGCTTTCGTCTATGCGGCCTGGGGCTCGGCCGCCGCCGGCTCGGCCCGATCCTTCGCCGCGCTCTTCGCCGCCGCGATCGCGGTCCCGGCCCTGGCCTGGATCGCGCTTCGGCTCTTCAGCCGGCGCCTAACGGCCTGAACCGGGCAAAGAAAAAGCGCCCCGGCCGAGGCCGGAGCGCTTTTCCTTCGTGCGATGGGGACAGCCGGACAGGCTGTCCCCGCCGCGCGGATCAGAAGATGAAGTCGCCGCTCGTGAGAGTCGGGTTGTTCATCAGGACCATCGCGAAGTCCGGCTGGCCGCCGTCGACATTGCCGAACACCACGGTGACCGGGCCCGAGAAGGTGCTGGGACCGGCGATGCCGTCCAGATCCATTCCCAGGGCGTTCTCCGCCGCGTTCATGTTGCCGAAGGTGCGGATGCCCACCTCGCCGGCGCCGTTCGGATTGGCGTGGCCGACGAAGGTGAAGGCCTGGTCGCCGGCGAGGCCGGTGTTGGCGTCGATTCCGCTCAGATCGATGACGTCGCCGGCGGCGAAGTCGAGGATCCGGTCGAGCGAGATCATGCCGTTCTTGCTGGCCACCTTCGTCGCGTTGATCTCGGCGACGAAGATGTCGTTGCCGGCGCCGCCGATGAGGCTGTCGACGCCGTCGCCGCCGATCAGACGGTCATTGCCCGCACCGCCCGAGAGGGTGTTGGCGACCGAATTGCCGGTGATGACGTTGTCGAGGCCGTTGCCGGTGCCGTTCGCCGCCGAATCGGTGAGCGTCAGGTTGTCGACATTGTCGGTCAGCGTGTAGCTGATCGAGCTCAGCACCAGATCGGTGCCCTCGCCGGCCAGCTCGATCACCAGATCGCCGGCATTGTCGACGAAGAAGGTGTCGTTGCCCGCGTTTCCGGCCATCGAATCGGCGCCGAGGCCGCCGTTGATCGTGTCGTTGCCGAGACGGCCCTCGATGTTGTCGTTGCCGGCGTTGCCGAGCAGGATGTTGTCGACGCCGTTGCCGATGATGATGTCAGCGCCGCCGCCGCCGGTCGCATTCTCGATGATCGTGCCATAGGCGATCGAGATGTTCTGGTGGAGCATACCGTCGAGCGCGTTGTAGCGGGCGCGAAGCGCCGTATACTGGTCTTCGGTGTAGCTCGCCGGCAGAAGGCCGCGGGCCTTCATAACGTCGAGCGGAATGAGACCGCTGCCCCCGCCGTCGGAGAAGGCGCCGGGGTTGAGGTCGATCTTCGAGTTGCTGTTCCAGCCCGAGAAATCGAGCGTGTCGATGCCACCGGCGTCGTAGATCGAGATCACCGGCATGGTGTTGGTCGAGAAGTCGAAGACCTCTTTGCCGGCGGTGCTGTTGAAGCCGTAGACCGTGTCGGTGACCCGGGTGGTCGGGTCGGCGCCGTACATCGCCTGGATGGTGGCGATGTCATGAAGCAGCGGAGTTTGGCCGTAGACCCAGTTGAGGCGGTTCCAGTCGATGTGGCCGCCGCCGCTGAACTCGGCGTTGAAATAGGACATCTGCGAATACATGCGGGTGTCCTGGTAGAATTCGGCGTTGACCGGATAGGTGATCGACAGGCCCGGAGCGGCGTTATAGGCGCCCGGATGCTGGAGGCCGATCGCGGGGCCGGTCTCGTGGATCAGCGTGGCGAGGCCGTAGAAGCCGTTGCCGAGCTGAAGGTTGCTCGCCTGCGACAGGCTGACCCAGACGTCGCCCTGGAGGCCGGCCGAGTTGCCGCTGTAATTATACGGCAGATAGGCATAGGCCTGGGTGCCCGGCGCCGACGCGAGGTTGCCGTAGGCGAGATCCGCCTGGTTCATGTTGGTGACCTGGACGAAGCTCGTCTTGATGAGGTCGTCCCACAGGCCGATCGCCTTGACGGTCGCGGCCTGCTGAGCGGCCGAGAACGGCGCGAACTGGAAATATTCGTTGCGGCCGGCGAGCCCGGCGCCCTGCGGAAACACGTAGGGAACCTGGAAGAGCTGGCTCTGCGAAGTGTAGAAGCCGTACTGGATGACGTCCGGGTTGCCGCTCTTGTTCTGGCCCATGAAGTCTTCGCCGTAATTCCACTGCGGACCGGGGATGCCGGTGCCGGGGTAGGACGTGCGGTTCAGGTTCGCGATGACCTGGTCGATCGTGTAGACCGGCTTGCCGGAGAGCGTGCCGCCGGTGCCGTCGACGTTCGCATAAAGCGCGATCACGTCGGCGATGTTGACGATCGGGTAGTCGGTATCGGCGTCAGGCTGCGTAGTCGTCTGCTCAGTCATATTATGCCTCCCCTAAAAAGGCTGGTTGAACTTGGTAGTGGTCGTTAGCGACCCTGCCGCCAGGGCAGGGTCTCCGCGAGGGCGGCGGCGAGCGCCGCCTCGAGCTTGTCGCCGCCGGGGCCGGAGCCCGGGATGCGAACGGCGCGCGGAGCCGCGCCGAAAAGGATGGCATTATGGTCGCCGCCGGGCCGGAACGGCCGCACGTCGAGCGCGACGAGACGCTGGTCTCCGTCCTTCTGGACGGAGGCGTGGACGAGAAGGGTGACCGAGCCGGGCTCGAGCACGGCGGGATCGCCGAAGGCGACCCGGCTCACCGGCACCGGCGCGCCGTCGGCGGCCAGGGTGCGGACGGTTTTGCAAAGCTCTTCCTGCAGAGGACGGGCGTCGGCACGGGTGGCGGGGCCCGCCACGCACAGAATCCGGATCGCGTCGGCCTGCTGCCACATGAGGGGCGGAGTCGCGGTCTGGACCGGCGCCACGGTCAAGGGCGCGGCCCCGCCGAGGGGAAGCAGAGCGAGCGCGCAAAAGGCGCGCAACAATCGTGCCTGAGAATCCATGACATGCCCCGATGCCCCGATGGAAAGGCGACCCGGTATTACCACGGGGTCCCTTTGCTAAGTTGCTCGACTAGTTAGCGAATTTTGATTCGTCAATTCCTGATTCACCGACTCTTGATATTTATCCTCAGCTTATCGGGGAAACCGGTCAACCGGTCGCAACGCCCCTCCCCGTCCCACCGTTGGACAGCCGCCGCCGCCGCCGCGACGTTCCCCGGCCGGTCTTCCGCACGGGAGGAATGCCTTGCGCGGCGGCGGTCTTCGGCGCTAGTCCGCGCGGCCATGGGCGTTCTCAAAAAGCTCTTCACCTGGTGGGACGGGGCGACTCTGACGACTTCGTGGCACCTGCGCCGTCACGGCCGCCGGGTCGGCAGCGATTCGAGCGGCAATATCTATTACGCCTCGAAGAAGGGGGCGCGCCGCTTCGTCTCCTACAAAGGCGCCAACGATCCGAGCCGGATCCCGCCCGAATGGTATGGCTGGCTCCACCATCAGATCGACGACGTGCCCGACGACACGCTTTCGCCGCCGCCGAAATTCCTCAGGGAGCCGGAGCCCAACCGCACCGGCACCCCGCTCGCTTACCGTCCCTCGGGCGCGCTGGAGCTGGGCGCCCAGCGTCCCGCGGCGAGCGGCGATTATGAGGCCTGGACCCCGGATCGGGCATGAGGCTCCCGCTCGGCGCCGCTCTCCTCGCTCTGGCCGCGCTCGCCGGTTGTGACCGCGACGACGGGCAGGCCGCCGGCAATCGCCAGGCCGCGGGCGAGCCGCGGACCGTCGACATTCCGCAGACCGTGACCGCGGTCGCCCCCGGGACGACGCCGATGGCGGAGCGGGTCGCCGTGCTCGGCCTGCTCAACAAGCGCAACGGCATTTCGCGCCCGCTCACCCTCAAGCCCGGCCAGGCGGTGCGGGTGGGGGACGCGATCGTCAGGCTGCGCGCCTGCGAGACCACGGCCCCCTGGGAAGTGCAGACCCTGACCGGAGCCTTCGTCCAGCTCGACGTGCGCAATCCGCAGGGGCGCTGGCAGCGGGTCTTTTCGGGCTGGCTCTACAAGGAAACGCCGTCGCTCAACGTGGTCGAGCACCCGATTTACGACGTCTGGCCCAAGAGCTGCGCGATGACGCATCCGGAGGCGGGCGAGTCCACGGTTCGGGCCGCGTCGGCGGCGAGCAGCCGGTCGAGGGCTCCGAACTCGGCGCCGGCGCCGCGCGCTCCGGCCGAGTCGGCGCCGCCGGCGCCCGCTCCGTCGCCGGCGCCGTCCGGAGCCGCCGCCGACAGCGCGGAATCCAACAGCGCGAGATAATCTTCCTGGGTGACCTCGACCGCGCCGAGGCTGCGCAGATGGTCGGTCATGAACTGGCAGTCGAGCAGCCGGTAGCCGCCGACCCTGAGGCGCGCGACCAGCCAGGCGAGCGCCACCTTGGAGGAGTCGCGCCGGGCGGAAAACATGCTCTCGCCGAAGAAGGCGGCGCCCAGGCCGACTCCGTAGAGGCCCCCGGCGAGCTCGCCCTCGTGCCAGCATTCGATCGAATGGGCGTGGCCGCGGGCGTGGAGCAGGCGGTAGCTCTCCTCGATGTCCGAGTTGATCCAGGTCTCCTCGCGCTCGGCGCAGCGCCTCACCACCTCGGCGAAGGCGGTGTCGCGAGTGACCCGATATTCGCCCGAGCGGATCGTCTTCCTCAGCGAGCGCGACAGCCGGAAGCGCTCGAGCGGCAATATCGCCCGGCGCCGGGGCTCGACCCAGAAGACTTCCTCGGCGTCGCGGCTGTCCGACATCGGGAACACCCCGATCGCATAGGCGCGGAGCAGAAGGTCCGGATCGATCGCCGCCATCGCAAGCCGTCTAGCGTTGCCGGACGCCGGACAGAAGGTGCCGATTGGCCCGGATCAGAGGATTTCGCGGACTTTGTCCTGCGGCCGGCACAGCCGCGCGCCTTTCTCGGTCTCGACGAGGGGCCGCTCGATCAGCGCGGGGTTGCCGATCATCGCGTCGAGCACCGCCTCGTCGCCGGCTTCGGCAATGTCGGCCGCGCCGGCCTCCTTGCGCCTCAGCCCTTCGGCCGGAGCGAGGCCGGCGCGGTCGTAGATCCGGCGCAGCTCGTCCCGCGAGGGCGGGGTCTTCAGATATTCGACCACTCTCACGTCGGCGCCGCTTTCGCGCAGGATCTCGAGCGTCTTGCGCGAGGTGCCGCAATTGGGATTGTGCCAGATCGTCGCCTTCATTCCGAAGCTCCCCGCTCGCGCTGCTTGACCTTGCGGATCTCGGCGAGCTGACCCTTGAGAATATCGATCGCGTCCGCCTCTTCCCGGCTCAGGCCGTCGAGCTTCACATTGTCGATGAGAACCTCGAGCGCGTCGCCGATGCGTCCGAGCTGACGCCCGTAGCTGCCGACCTCGTCGAGCACCTTGCGCTCGATGTCGGGCCGCGAGGTCTGGCCGAGATTGACGTTGATCAGCCCGAATTGCGCAC
>JBEVDE010000010.1:0-2778 GCA_040514175.1 Allosphingosinicella sp.
GCGAGCGCCTCCACGCCGGCATCGCAGCCGGCGAGGTCAAGGTCGTGGCCGGCGCCCGCTCGGCCCTGTTCCTGCCCTTTGCGCGGCTTGGCCTCGTCGTCGTCGACGAGGAGCACGAGGCCGCCTACAAGCAGGAGGACGGGGTCTGCTACCACGCCCGCGACCTCGCCGTCGTGCGCGGGCGGCTCGAGGACGCGCCGGTCATCCTCGCCTCCGCGACGCCCTCGATCGAGACCCGCGTCAACGTCGCCCGCGGGCGCTACAAGCGCGTCCCGCTGCCGGAGCGCTTCGGCGGTCGCGGCCTGCCGCAGATCCGGGCGATCGACCTCAAGAAGGACGCCGCACCGCGCGGCCGCTGGCTCTCCGAGACGCTGCGCCGGGCGATCACCGATACGCTCGCCGCGAAGGAGCAGGTGCTGCTGTTCCTGAACCGGCGCGGCTACGCCCCGCTGACGCTGTGCCGCGCCTGCGGCCACCGCTACGAATGCCCGAACTGCTCCGCCTGGCTGGTCGAGCACCGCTTTCGCCGCGCGCTCGTCTGCCACCATTGCGGCCATACCGAGCGCCGGCCGGAGGCCTGCGCCGCCTGCGGCAGCCTCGACTCGCTCGCGCCCTGCGGCCCCGGCGTCGAGCGGGTCGCCGAGGAGGTGGCGGAGCTCTTCCCGGACAGGCGCGCGATCGTCCTGTCGAGCGATTTTCCCGGCGGTACCGAGCGCCTGCGGCAGGAGCTGAAGGGCGTCGCCGAGGGCGAGTTCGACATCGTCGTCGGGACGCAGCTCGTCGCGAAGGGCCACAACTTCCCGCAACTGACCCTCGTCGGGGTGCTCGATGCCGACATCGGCCTGACCTCGGGCGATCCGCGCGCCGCGGAGCGGACCTTCCAGCTCCTGCAGCAGGTGACCGGGCGCGCCGGCCGCGGGGCGAAGCCCGGCCGAGCCCTGGTCCAGACCTACCAGCCCGATCATCCGGTGATGGCGGCGCTGCTCTCGGGTGACGCCGAGCGCTTCTACGCCGAGGAGACCCGCGCCCGCGAGATGGCCGGGCTGCCGCCTTTCGGGCGCCTCGCCGCGCTCGTCGTCTCGGCGACCGACCGCCATGCCGCGGAAGCGCACGCCCGCGCCGTCGCGCTCGAGGCGCGCCCGCCCGAGGGGGTGATGGTCCTCGGCCCGGCCGAGGCGCCGCTGGCGCTGATCCGCGGCCGCTATCGCTTCCGGCTCCTCGTCAAGACCGAGCGCGAGGTCGATCTCCAGGCCTATCTGCGGACCTGGCTCGCCCGCGCGCCGAAGGCGCGGGGCAACGTCAAGGTCGCGATCGACGTCGACCCGCAAAGCTTCCTCTAGGAAAGCGCGGCCCTGCGGAAAAAGATCGAAGCTTGGCCTGGCCCACGGCCTTGCGCGGTACGGGCGTGCGCACCAAATCCGGGAGAGCCGGAAAATCCGCTTGTTGGAAACGCCTAAACCGGCTAGTTTGCCCATCGGAGATCGTGAACGGTCCGATGGATTCGGCGGAGACTTAGGGCAAAACGACAGCCCGCCGCAGGACGGAACGATATCAGCCGCGCATCTGGGGGCTTGGCAGCAGACCGGCGCGGCCCGTGAACCCTAAACCCTGAAGGACGACCCGGATCACCCGCGGTTGAACGACAGCACCATGGAATCGACGCAAACGGCGGGCCTAGCCCGTTCCGGGCGGCCGGGCGCGTTTCGCGCGACGTTGAGAGCCAGCGAGGGTCGAAAGTAGATTCGATGAGACCACAACAGAACAGGCGCATGCGTGGGCGCAACCGCAACCCCAAGGGTCCCAATCCCCTGACGCGGAGCTACGAATCGAACGGTCCGGATGTGAAGATCCGGGGCACCGCCCAGCACATCGCCGACAAATACGCCCAGCTCGCCCGCGACGCCCAGGCAAGCGGCGACCCGGTCGCGGCCGAGAACTATCACCAGCACGCCGAGCACTACTACCGCATCATCGCGGCGGCGCAGGAGCAGTTCCGCGAGCAGTTCGGCGGCGCCTACCAGCAGCGTCCCTTCGACGATGACGGCGACGACGACGGGCCGGGCTCCGGCGGCGATCGCCCGATGCAGGCCGGCGACGAGGATATCGCGGGCCAGCCGCAGCCCTACGAGCTTCGCCCCGAGCAGGGCGAGCGCCAGGACCGCTTCGATCGCGGGGACCGGCAGGACCGCGGCGACCGCTTCCAGGGCCGCGACCGGTTCGACCGGGGCGACCGGCCGCAGGGGCAGCACCGCTTCCCGCGCAACGACCGCCCCCGGCAGGACTTACAGCGCCCCGACCATCGCCCGGACGGCAATCGCCAGGACGGCGGGCGCGACGGCAATCGCCAGGATCAGCGTCCCGACGACCGCCAGGGCGGCCGCCCGCGTCCGGACTATCGCCAGGACCAGCCCCGCTTCGAGCGGCCCGCGCGGCCGCGTGACGAGGTAGCCGATCAGGGCCCGAACGGGTTGCCGGCTTTCCTGACCACCCCGGTCCGGGCGCCGATCTCGGTCGACGAGCCGGAGGCGGACGACGCCGCGCCGATCGAGGCCGTGAACGGCGAGGGGCCGGGCGAGCCGAATGGCCGCTTCAAGGCCCGCCGCCGGCGCCGGCCGCGCGCCGGGGAGGGCGGCGAGCCGAGCCCGGATTTCGGTCCGGACGGCGACATCCCGCGGGCCGAGTAGCGCCGCTCAGCCGGATGCGTTTCGAGGGAGGGCGAGAGCCCTCCCTTTTTCGTTGGCGCTCAGGCGAAAGGCAGCGCGGCTTGCGCCGGCTCGT
>JBEVDE010000012.1:0-3327 GCA_040514175.1 Allosphingosinicella sp.
GCGGAGACGGTGGTGGCGCCGGGCTGGGTGACGTTGGCCTCGACCGTCTCGACGATCTGGAGGTCGAGATCGGTCGCCATCAGCCTGAGGCCGCCGCCTTCGGCCGCCTCGATGAGGACGTTGGAGAGGATTGGAATCGTGTTCCTCCGCTCCACCACGGACTGGACGTGGCCGAGGCTCTTGAGGAGCGTAGCCCGTTCGATCGTCGCCTTCATTGAAACCCCCGAAAGTCGTGCTTTGGCAGGAGTATTAGAGCGGCCCGAGCCCCCCCGCTAGGGGATACTCGCAAGCCGGGAAAAAAGGGCCGGGGCGCCCTCGCCCCGGCCCTTCTCAAGTCCTCCCCGGCATTTGCCGGGGAGGGGGACCGCGCGAAGCGCGGTGGAGGGGTTCTTCGGAGTCAGAAAGACCCCTCCACCAGGCTTCGCCTGGTCCCCCTCCCCCGGAAATCCGGGGGAGGATTTAACGCCTCAGAACCGGAGGCCGAAGCCGATTACGCCTTGATGCCGATCGAAATTGTCCGAGGCTTCGTAATTTGAAAAGCGGTATTCGGCCTTGATGAAAGTCTTCGCGCCAAGGGCGATCTCCGTCCCCGCGCCCAGGCGCAGGCCATCGGATTCCGGGTGGAGGACGAGGGTCGTCCCCCCGCCGACGGGGGTGAGGCGATTCGTCTGGCGGAAGTTGGTGTAGCCGACCTTGCCGTAGAGCAGCACGTTGTCGCTGATCATTCCGCCGACGCGGGCGCCGGCGTAGAGGTCGCGGCCGGCCCTGGAGCAGACCGTGTTGCCGACGAACACCGAGCATTCTTTCGCGCTGCTGTCGCTCGCCTCGCCCTCGAGTCCGAAGCGCAAGCGCCCGGCGGCGATGTCGTAGCCGACTCCGATTCCGTAGAGAAAGCCGTTGTCGCCACGAACACTGTCGAAGCTCGCATCCTCGTAGCCGGCGATGGCCTCGACGCGGAAGCCGGTGGCGGCCTTGCCGGCGGCGGGTTCCGCGTCCTGGGCGAAAACCGGGGAAGCAACACCAGCCATGGCGAGAGCCGCGGCAAGATAATATTTAAGCATCAGAAAATCCCCTCAGCTATTCCCCTGCTGACGCGGAGTTGAGGGAGCCCAGATGAACGGCAGATAAACATATTATGGCCTAATTCGGGCGATGAGCAGCGTTGCCGTGCGTCGGTGACGGCAGCTGAACGCTTTTCTATTTGTTTTCTGGCATTTGTCCCTAACGACAATTGTTCAATTGTGGCATTTGAAAGATCATCTCCAATATGAATTTAAAAAGGGGCGGTTGAGTACATCCGCGTCACGGCTTTTCGGCATCCGCGCGCGCGAAAGCTCGGCCGGCGACCTTTTCAGTTGCCAATCGGCCGCGCCCCGGGCCATTCTGCCGGGATGATCGGGCGGCTGGTTTTTCCTTTGTTTTTCATGACTATGGCGGCGCAGGCGGCGGCTCAGCAGCAATCGCTCGGGATTTTCGGGACCTGGGGCGCGTTCCGCGGGCCGGACCGCTGCTACGCCATCGCCGAGCCCTCGTCGACGCCCCGCCCCGGCGACGGGCGCGGCTTCGCCTCGATCGGCTATTGGCCGGCGCGGGCGGCGCAGGGTCAGGCCCATTTCCGGCTGAGCCGGCCCAAGCGCGAAGGCTCGGCCGTGCTGCTGAGGATCGACAACCGCACCTTCCAGCTGCGCGGCGGCGGCGCCGACGCCTGGGCGGCGGATCCGGCGGCGGATGCCGAGCTGGTCTCGGCGATGCGGACCGGAATCGAGATGAATGTCGAGACAAGGGCGGCGAACGGCGCCCTGGTGCGCGATTCCTACCGGCTGCGCGGCGCCGCCACCGCGATCGACGCCGCCGCCATCGCCTGCGCCCGGCGTGGTTGAGGATTTGGGCTGAATGGCGCGCTGGTTCATCGCCCGCCACGGCGAGACGGTGTTCAACGCCGCCCGGCGGATGCAGGGCGAGGTCGTCCATACGCCGCTCACCCGCGCCGGCTTCCGCCACGCCGAGGAGATAGGCGAGGCGATGCTCGGGGCCCTGGGGCCGGCGCCGCCGCTGACGCTTTGGGCCTCGCCCACCGGACGCGCCCTCCAGACCCTCGCGGTCGCCGCGGAGCCTCTTCGTCTCGATTGGCACTCGGCGAGGACGGACGAGCGGCTGTCGGAGATGGACATGGGCGAGTGGGGCGGGCGCGACTATGCCGAGATCGCCAGGGCTCATGGCGGATTCGTCGACCGGCGCGCGGGCGTCTTCACCTGCCGTCCGCCCGGGGGCGAATGGTTTGACGACGTCGCCAGGCGGCTGCGCGCCTGGATCGACGACACCGCCGGCGAACAGGGCGACCGGCTGATCGTGATGCACGGCATCTCCTCGCGGGTGCTGCGCGGCCTGCTCACCGGAGCGCCCGACCGGCCGGGCTGCGAAGCGCCGGTGGCGCCCCCGCTGCCCCAAGGGTCGGTCGTCTGCATCGAGGATCAGTTGGAGACGGTGACCGGGCTGGGCAGCGGCGATCTCGGGGCCTCCGGGACGGCCTAGAAAAAGCGCCCTTTCTTCCCTACATAGCGCCTCTCATGACAGCGCCGATGCCCATCCCCGGTCATATCGACCCGGTTCCCGTGCCACGCCCGGCTTTCGAGTCGGAGGACAAGCGCGTCGATCTGGTCGGGCTGAAGCGCGACTCCATTCGCGAGGCGCTCGAGGCCGCCGGGCTCGAGCCGCGCCAGGCGAAGCTTCGGGCCAAGCAGATCTGGCATCAGATCTACAATCGCGGCGCGACGTCGTTCGAGGCGATGAGCGACATCGCCAAGGCGCAGCGCTCCTGGTTCGCGGAGCGCGTCGTGATCGGCCGGCCTGAGGTGGTGGTCGAGCAGGTCTCGACCGACGGCACCCGCAAATGGCTTTTGAAGACTCCCGACGGCCACGATTTCGAGATGGTCTTCATCCCCGATGCGGACCGCGGCACGCTCTGCGTCTCCAGCCAGGTCGGCTGCACGCTCAACTGCCGCTTCTGCCACACCGGGACGATGCGGCTGGTCCGCAATCTGGAGCCCGGCGAGATTGTCGGCCAGGTGATGCTCGCCCGTGACGCTTTGGCGGAATGGCCCTCCCAGCCCGAGGGCAGGATGCTCTCCAATATCGTCATGATGGGCATGGGCGAGCCGCTCTACAATTTCGACAATGTCCGCGACGCGCTGAAGATCGTGATGGACGGCGACGGCCTCGGGCTGTCGCGTCGCCGCATCACTCTCTCCACCTCCGGCGTGGTGCCGATGATGGCGCGGGCGGGCGAGGAAATCGGCGTCAACCTCGCCGTCTCGCTCCATGGCGTGA
>JBEVDE010000089.1:0-16092 GCA_040514175.1 Allosphingosinicella sp.
GCGGTTGCGCAGCTGTGCCAGCGCCCGTTCCGAGAGCTGCGAAACATCTTCGCCCTCGAAGAGATAGCGGCCCGCCGTGGGCTTGAGCAAGGTCGCAACGATGTCGAGGAGGGTAGTCTTCCCCGAGCCCGACTTGCCGACGATGCAAACGGCCTCGCCGAGGCCGATGTGGATATCCACGCCGTCGAGCGCGCGAACCTCGTTCGCAGCGGTGCTGTAGGATTTGGAAATGCCGCGAAGCTCGATCACGCCGCTACGGGTCGATGAGAACGCGTTGACCGGGCGTCAGCGCGCCGTCGACGGCGACCTCGGACGTCCCGAAGAACAGTATCCGGACCGGCACGAACCTGACTCCCTTGCCCGTCTCCACCCGCACTCCGACCGCCCCGCCCCGGCGGACGATCGCCGCGACCGGCACGGTGAGGGCGTTGGCGGGTCCGCGCAGGTTGAGCCGGACGTCGCCGGCCTCTCCCCGCTCGGCTTCGCCGGCCGCGGCGAGCCTGAAGCGCGCGCGATAGATATTCTCCGTCCTGACGATGTCGATCAGCTGGCAGGCAACTCCCCGCCCCTGTCGCGGGAGGTAGCAGGTGACCGGCGCGCCGCCGCTGAGACGATAGATCTCCGACGCCGGCACGGGCACCGAGATCACCAGGAAGCCGGGGTCGACGATCGAAACCAAATGCGACCCTGCGGCGGCCCGGGTCTGGGCCACGGCGGAAACAGCGGTGACCTTGCCCGCGAACGGTGCCCTCACGTCCGGGGCGGCGTCCCCCGCGAGCGTCGTGAGCTTGGACGCCGCGGCCGACCGCCCGAGCTGCGATTCGACCCGCTGGTGATCGAGCGCCGCGCGCTGAGCGCGCTGCGCCGCACGCTCGGCCCCGGCCTTTGCCGAGGCCAAAGCGAGCTCGCGGTCGGCGGAAGCTGCTTCGGCCGCGGTTGCGATTCCCTCGGCCCGTGCCTGCCGGGTGGCTCTGGCCTTGGCGGCGAGGGCGCCGGTTTCCTGGCGCAGCCTGAGGTCGATCGACCGCGCCTCCGCGTCGAGGCTTCGGCGCTGGGCGGGATAGACGTGCTGAAGCCAATGCCCGAGCCGCTGGTCCTCGCGCTGGACTTCCCCGCGCTGAGCGGCGGTGTCGCGGCGGTCGAACCCGACCAGGATCGCTCCGGCCGCCACCTCCTGCCCGACCCGGGCCGGCACCAGAGCGACGAGCGCATCGGCGGGGCTGGTCAGCTCCGCCTGGCGGCCGAAATCGACATTGCCCTGAAAGGTCAGCGTCCGGCTGATCGTGCGGCGCTGGACGCCCGCCGTGGCGCCCGGCGATCGGATCTCCTCGGCGCGCGCGAACAGCAGCGCCACCGCCACGAGGGCGAGCACGACGACGGCGACGGCGGCGACGATCCAGGGGCGGCTCATTCGGGCGGTATCGCCATCTCACCCCCGAGCAGCCTGAACTGCGTGCTCAGCAGCAGGTGATCGAGGCTTCTCAGCCTGAGGTCCGCTCGTGCCGCGGCGAGGTTGAGACCGGCTTCCGTCAGCGCGGCGGGCGGCGCCACCCGGTCGGCGACCTGGGCGGCGGCGACGCGCTCGGCCAGCATGGCGACCCGCTGGGCGTCCTGCGCCTTGCGGCGATCGACCGCCGCATCGAGAAGCGCGACCCACACCCTCCCCGCAGTGTCGAGCAGACGATCCGCCTCGTCGCGCCGGTCGAGCCTCGCCAGCAGCGCCTCGGCGCGCGCCTTGATCAGCTGGCGGTTGAAATCTCCCTGGTCGATCAGCGAATAGCTCCAGGTCAGGATGGCGAAGGGTGAGCTTGACAGCAGCTCGAGGATGTTGCCGGCGTCGGTCGAAAAGCGGAAGTTCGTCCAGCGCTGAGCGGCGGTCGCGCGGGCGCGCTCGTCGGCCAGCGCGGCGCGGACCTCGGCCAGCTCCACGCCTTCGGACGCGGCGAGGGCTCGGGCGAGATATTCGCCGAGCGGCGGCGGATCGAATGGCGCCGGTCCCGCAAAGCCGGGTACGGGCTGTTCGTTCGCTCCGAGCCGACAGAGGCTTCGAAGACTCGTTTCGGCGAGTTGGCTGCGGCCATCCGAGGCGTCGCTTTGGCGGCTCGCGGCCGCGGCATTGGCTTCTAGCGTTGGGGAGTCACTGGCGGTGGCACCCTGAAGCTCGGCAATCCTCGCCTGGCGCGCGGCGACGGCGGCCCGTTCGCGCGCCAGCGCCGCGGTGGTTCGAGCAGCCTCCCACTCGACGTAGCGGCGGACGACCTCGAGCTCGACTGCCTCGCGCGCGATTTCCCGGCCAAGGGCACCGGCGCGTTCGGATCGCGCCCTGAGCCGCTTCATTCGCGAATTCTGGAGGAGGCGCAACACGTCCCAGGACAAAGCCGGAGCCACCCTTAGGCCGCTCGATTCGTCGCGGCGGAGGTAGGCGGAGCGACCGTAAGAGGCGTCGAGCCCGACCCGCGGCAATCCGGCCGAGGCAAATTGGTCGACATCGGCCTGGTCGGTCAGCGCCCTCAGCTCGCTCCGAAGGACGTCGGGGGACCGCTGGAGAGCCCGCTCGATCAGCTCGGGCAAGGTCAGCGACTGGCGAGGTCCGTCGGCCGGCGGTCGCTCGAGCTCCGCGACGCCGGCCTTGAGCGCCTCGACCCGATCGAGCTGCGCCCGGGTATTTCCAGTGCAGCCGGCCGCGACCAGCGGGACCCAAAGAAATGCGCACCGGAAACCGGTGCTGAGATGCTTGCGCTGCACTCTAATCCTCTGGTTCCGTGCAACTATATGGGATCTACTCGGTAATTGAAAGTTCGAAGGCGCAATTTCAGGCGACTTGCCGTCGGCAAGGGGGCGCTCGCCTGATGTCGCGCAAGGGACTGTGCGAGAAACGTGCCGTGGAGTGTCGCTTTGGGTCTAACCGGGCATAGGGCGCCTCGTGAGCCGAGCTTCCGCTTGCAAAGAGCTGCTCCGAACCAGCGAAGGTCCGACTTTGGCGCATAGCGGCCATCACGCGACATCCGACTTAGGTCGCAAGTGAATAGTCGCCGGCCGCCATGTTGGTCGGCACCTACTCCCGCGCCCCTGCGGCGGCGGTCAGCTCCGCCAGGCTCGCCGCCAGATCCGAGTTGCGAAACGGCTTGACCAGCCGGGGGAAATGGGGGGCCAGGCCTTCGGATTCGGCATAGCCGGAGACGATCAGCACCGGCGTGCCCGGCAGGTTTGCGCGGACGATGCCGGCGAGGTCGGTGCCGTTCATGCCGGGCATCAGATGATCGGTCATCAGCACGTCCGGCCTCAGGCCGCCGCCGATCAGCCGGAGCGCCTCCTCCGCCGAGGCGGCCTGGACGACCTCGTAGCCGAGATCCTCGAGCATTCCGGCGGTGCTTTCCCGGACCAGCTCCTCGTCGTCGACGAGAAGGGCCGTCCCGGCCGTCGCCGGCGCCGCCGACGCGGGCGCGGCCAGTGCCGCTTCGTCCAGCGGCATGTCGGTGACCGGGAGCCACAGGATGATGTTCGTGCCGACGCCGAGCCGGCTCTCGACGTTGAGCGCGCCGCCGAGCTGCGAGGCGAGGCCGTGGGCCATGGACAGGCCCAGGCCGGTGCCCTTGCCGATGCCCTTCGTCGAGAAGAAGGGCTCCACCGCGCGCTTGAGCGTGGCCTCGTCCATGCCGACGCCGGTGTCCGCCACCGACAGCCGGACATAGGCTCCGGGGCGAAGCCCGGACCGGTGATCCGCGCCGATCCGGTCGAGATCGGCCGTGATCCGAAGCGTTCCGCCGTCGGGCATGGCGTCGCGCGCGTTCACGCCGAGGTTGAGGAGGGCCATTTCGAGCTGGTTGGGATCGGCCTTGGCGGGCGGAAGGCCGGACGCGGCATCCACCACGACCTGGATCTGGGGGCCCGACGTGCTCGCGATCAGGTCGGCCATTCCCGTCACCAACCTGCCCACGTCGACGGCGCTCGGCTGGAGCGGCTGGCGGCGCGCGAAGGCGAGCAGGCGCTGGACGAGAGTCTTGGCGCGGTCGGCGGACTGCATCGCGCCATCGATCAGCCTCTGCTCGCGGGGGCCGCCCACCCCCTTGCGCTGGAGCATGTCGAGGCTTCCCACGATCGGGGTGAGAAGGTTGTTGAAATCGTGGGCGACTCCGCCGGTGAGCTGGCCCATCGCCTCCATCTTCTGGCTCTGGCGGAGCGCTTCCTGGGCGCGCTCGAGCTCGGCGGCGGCCTCCCGCTCGGCGGTGACGTCGCGGCCGACCGCGTAGAAGACCTCGCCTTGCGGAACCAGCGTCCAGGAAATCCAGCGCCACGACCCGTCGGCATGGCGAAGCCTGTCCTCGAAGCCGCGGACCGTCTCGCCTTTGGCCAGCGAGTCCATCATCGCCTTCACCGCTTCATGGTCGTCGGGATGGACCTGCCGGGTGAAGTCCGTCGCCAGGAAGGTCGCCTCGTCGAAGCCGAGAGTCGCTTGCCAGGCGGGGTTGATCGCCTTCAGATAGCCGTCGAAGCCCATGATCGCGAAGAGATCGTGGCTCATCTCCCAGATCCGGTTGCGCTCGGCGGTCCGCTCGACCACCCGTTGCTCGAGCTGCTCGTTGAGGTGCCGAAGCTTGACCTCGTCCGCCTTGCGGGCGGTAATGTCGATCGCGGTTCCGATGACCCGCGTGCACAGTCCCTCGGGCGTGAACAGGCCCCGCCCCTTCGCGGCGACCCAGCGGATGAGGCCATCCTCCCGGCCGATGGTCCGATATTCGACATCGTAGAGCGCGCGCCGGGCGGGATCGCGCGCGGCCGCGAAGGCTTCGGCGACCGGCGGCCGGTCGTCGGGATGAACCCCGGCCGGGAAATCGGCGAGAGTCACCGGCACGTCCGGCGAGATCCCGAACATCGCCTTCACCCGCGGCGGCCAGAACATCGCGTCGGTGCGGCCGTCCACGTCCCACAGGCCGATCTCCGCGGACTCGGTCGCGAGGCGAAGCTGCTCCTCGCTGAGCGCCAGCCGATCCTCGGCTTCGCGCCGCTCCTCGATGTCGATGACGGAGCCGACATAGCCCAGATATTCCCCGGCGTCGCCGAAGCGCGCCGCGGCGGCGTCGATCGTCCAGCGATAGACGCCGTCGGCGCGGCGGAGCCGGAAATCGACCCGATAGTCGCGCCGTTCGGCGTTGGCGGTGAGGAAGGCCTGCTCGGCGATGCCGCGATCCTGCGGGTGGACGGCGTCAAGCCAGCCCAGCCCCTCCCCCTGCCCCGGCGCCTGGCCCGTGAATTCGTACCAGCGCCGGTTGAGATAGATGCAATGGCCGTCCGGGTCGGTGACCCACATCATCACCGGGGCGCTGTCCGCCATGTTGCGGAACCGGGCCTCGCTCTCGGCGAGCGCCTGCTGCGCCCGGCGGGCGTCCGAAATGTCGCGGACGATGAGGACTCCCCCCTCCACCGCCCCGTCGCGCAGCACGGGCGCGTTCGAGCAGGCCACCGGAACCGGCCGGCCGTCCTTGTGGATGAAGGTGTCCTCGTGGGAATAGAGGCTTTCGCCGCTGTTGAAGACCCGCCCCAGCGGACAATCCTCCATCGGATGAGGCCGTCCGTCCGGGTGCCGGTCGTGGACGACCTCGTGCAGCTTGCGGCCCTCGAGCTCCGACTTGCTGAACCCGAACATCCGCTCGGCGGCGGGATTGGCGTAGAGGGTTCGGCCCTCGTCGTTGAGCAGGAAGACCGCGTCCGCCGCATGCTCCATGACCAGCTGCGAGAAAGCGAGCCGCTCCCGAAGGGCGTTTACCGGGTCCGTCCCCGATGCCGCGGCCGTGCCGCCCGAATCCCGCCGCATCCCGCCGCTCCCGCCAACTCGCTGGAAATGCAGTAGCGAGGGCCCGGGCGGCTGCACAACCCCGCCTTTAGCATCAGGCCGCAACCAGGCCGGAAGCGCCCAGGCCCATCCACACCGCCATCGCGATCATCATCAGATTCTCGGTCAGCGAGACGAAGCCGAGGGGCACGTTGCTCGAGCCGCCGACGCAGGCGCATTTGAGCTCGCGCCGGTCGACATAGACGGCCTTGAACACCGAGACGGCGCCGACGCCGCCGATGAAGAGCGCGACCGGCGCGGAGAGCCAGGTCAGCGCTCCCGCCGCCATCAGCACCCCCGCAAGCCCTTCCGCGAAGGGATAGACGTAGGAATAAGGCACCCAGCGCCGGGCGAGCAGATCGTAGTTCAGGAACATGGTCGCGAAGCGCTCGACATTCTGGAGCTTGAGCAGGGCCAGCACGATCATCGAGAAAGCGACGAACCACGAAGCCGCGCGCAGGGTGAAGGGGCTGCCGGTCGCCGCGAAGCTCGCCGCCATCGCCATCAGGGCGGTCATCGCGAACAGGGCGACGACGGGCGTGTAGCTCACCGCCTTGGGATCGACGACCTTCTTGCCGAGAAAACGCCGAAGATCGTCATAACCGCCGATGCGCTCGCCGCCGATGAAGATCTGGGGCGTCGTCGCGACCCCGTGCTTCGCCTTGAACGCGTCGGTCTCCTCGCGCGTCCGAAGCGGGCGGTCGTCAATCTCGTAGCCCGAGCGCTTCAGGAGATGGAGCGCCTTCAGGCCGTAAGGGCAGATATGGGACGGCATCGCCATGCGATGGATCACCGCCGTCTTCGCCGCCCCGGAAGTTCTGGTCATGTCCGACATGTCACGTCCCCGGTGAACTTGCCGGGCCCCTTATAGGGTCCGTACCATGGTACGGAGTCAAGCGGGTAGATTGCGGTTCCATACAATGCATTGCCCTCGGCATCCCTTTGGGAGCAACGAGGCGAAATGAAGCTCGAGCCAATCTCCGGCCAATGGCTCGCGCCCTTCCGGGCCTCTCCCTATTCGCTGCGCTTCGAGCTTGGCGGCGAGACCTTCGGCAATGAGGCTCCGGTGCCGAGGTTCCTGCAGGCCTTCGGGCGGGCGAGCCAGATTGTCCAGGAGGTGTTCGAAGGCTCGCGACAATTGCTCGGCATCGTCGCGGCCGTCCCGATTCCGGCTGGCGACCTTTTCGCTCCGGCTCGAGACGGGTTCGAAGCCCTCGTCGCGGCAGGCTTCACTCTCGAGCCCCTGAGCGAATGGCAAGCCGCGATGTGGCCCGATCAGGTTGAGGAGGAGGATCGGGAGCAGTGCCGCTGGCGGTCTTACGATCTTGGCACTGAACCCTTGCAGCGGGACGTTCTCTTGTGGTGCGCCATCTCCCTCGAGATGGCGGTCACGCCCAAGGCGCCGGTGTCATCGTTCCTGGCCGACTTCGACCGGAATCTGCTGCTCCACGTCTATGACGACCGCGGCATGGACGTGATTGCGCTCGACCGCGAGCCTCTGCTGCAGACGTATCGCCGCCGGGATGCGTGGCTGCTTGACTACGACCGCGAGCGCATGCGCGAGGCGTTCGGGGAACCCGCCTGACGCTGCTCCCTGCGTTTGCGCGACTCCGGACTCTTCCGTCAGCCTCTAGTTGAAGACGGCGATCAGCCGGTTTTTCAGGCCCAAGGCGGCCGGCGCGCCCATGTAGATGGGCATCGGCGGGAAGGTCGAATGCGTCAGCTGATACTGCCGGTCGCCGGCCGGCAGCCGAGTCCCGCCCTGGGCTTCGAAGACGACCGAAAAGGCCTGTGACCGGCCGAGCGTCCGCGGGCGGGAGCCCGAGACGGGGAAGGCGGTGACGGCGACGACCTTGAGCATGTGGAAGCCGTTGGCGGAGCTCAGGCTGAACGTCTGCCCGATCACGCTTTTCCATTCGGCGAGACCCGCGGCCTGCAATGAGAGGAAGGTCCGGTCCCACCAAGATGCCGGCTGCGCCGAAGGCGACGGAGCGAGGCGCAGGCTGAGGACGGGAGCGGCGGACGCCGCGACTCCGACGGCTCCGGCGCCGAGACCGGCCAACAGCATGCGACGGCTAGGAAAAGCGGAATCCCCCGACATCAGTCATCCCCCCAAACCACTGATGATGTCCGCCCCCGGACTCGCGCATTTGTAGTCGCATCGCGGAGGGGATCAATAACTGAAATCTGAATGTTGGAATTATTTTTCGGCTTCGCCCCGCCAGCCTGGTGAAAGCGCGACCTTCATTCCTCGGTGCGGATCAGCACCGTTTCGCCGATCAGGGCGAAGAGCGCGAACGGGGCCCAGGCCGCGAGCAGGGGCGGATAGGCGCCGAGATTGCCCATCGCGAGGGCGAAATTGTCGGCGACGAAATAGGCGAAGCCGAGGAACATGCCGATGACGGCGCGAAGGAAGAGCTGGCCGGAGCGGGCGAGACCGAAGGCCGCGACTCCGGCGAGAAGCGGCATCAGAACCGCCGACAGGGGGCCGGAAAGCTTGTGCCAGAGACCGGATTCGAGCTCCGCCGTCGGCCGCCCGGCCGATTTGAGCTGCCGCACCGACTCGCGCAGGGTGACGAAATCCTGCTCGTCGGCGGAGACGCTGGCGAGGGTGAATTGGGTGGGATCGAGGCCTTCGCCATAGGCCAGTGAGGCGGGGCGGGCGACGGCGCCGGAATCGACATCGAAGGTCTCGACCTGCTCCAGCCGCCAGCCGTTGCCGCTGCGCACGGCGCGCTTCGCGGTGACGGTCGCCTTCAGAGTCTCGTTCTTGCGATCGTAGATGCTGACGCTGCGAAGCTCGGTCGCCGCCCCCTGCCCGCGAACCTCGCGCGCCTGGATGAGGTCGTCGCCCCAGCGGACCCAGACGTTGGGACGGATGCCCCGGTCGCGCGGCACCGGCCCGTAATCGACCTTTTCCCAGCTCGACAGGGTCTCGGTGGCGCGAGTGACGATCCTCTCGTTGAAGGCGAAGCTGACGGCCGCGATCCCGAGGCTCGCGACGATCAGGGGCGCGATGATCTGGTGGGCCGAGATGCCGGCCGCCTTCATGCTCACCACCTCGCTATTCTGGTTGAGCGTGGCGAGCGTGATCAGGGTTCCGAGAAGGACCGCGAAGGGCAGGAAGCGGGAGATGAGCTGGGGAATGCGGAGCGAGACGTAGCGCCACAGCTCGGCATCGCCATTGTCCGGAACGCGCAGGATCTTGCCGGATTCGCCGAGCAGGTCGAGGGTCATAAGCACCACGACCAGCGCCGCGAGCACCGCCAGCGAGCGAAGCACGAACATCTTCGCCATGTAGAAGGCGATCCGCTTCGACGGGAAGAAATTGAGGTTGATCATTCGGCCGGCACCGCTTCCCGCCGCCCGCCGCCGAGGCGCAGGATCCGGCCGATGCCCTTGGCGAGCCTGGCGAAGCCGCGCTCGAGCGCTCCGATCGGCTGGCCGCCCGGCCGGTAGGCGAGGGTCCAGTACATCCACAGGATCAGCCCGGCGAATGCGAAGAAGGGCAGCCACAAGGCGATCACCGCGTCGATCCGGCCCTGGGCGGCCATCTGCTCCGCATATTGATTCACCTTGTGATAGGCGACGACCATGAAGATCGAGAGGAAGATGCCGAGGCCCGAGGTGCTGCGCTTGGGCGGCACCGCAAGCGCCACCGCGAGCAAAGGCATGAGCAGCATCATCACGATCTCGACCACGCGATAGTGGAAATTGGCGCGGATCGCGTTGAGCGTCGCCGGCGGCACCGCCGCCTTCGATTCGCCGAAGCGGAACAGCTCTGGAAGGGTCAATTCGTCCTCGTCGCCGCGGCCGCGGCCGCGGAAGCGGGCCACCGCCGGAAGGTCGACGGGCAGGTCCTGGATCTTGAAGCTGAGCACCCGGGGCGCCTTGTATCTGGGCGAATTGTGGACGAGCCGGCCGTTCGACAGCCTCAAGAGGATGACGTCGGGATCGTCGGTGGCGAGGAAGGTGCCGTGATCGGCGGTGACCGCGATCGTCCGGCCGTCCCGGGTTTCGGCGCGGACGAAGACTCCGTGCAGGAGCCGCCCCTTGTCCTCGCTCGCCTCGACCCTCAGGGTCATCCGCTTGCCGAGGTTGGTGAACTCGCCGACCTTGATCGAGGCGCCGAGCGCGCCCGAGCGCAGGTCGAAGCGCAATTGCTCGTAGCCGTAGCGGGCGACCGGCTGGACGAAGCCGACGATGGCGACGTTGAGGCCCATCAAAGCGATCGCGAACAGATAGGGCACCCGCAAGAGCCGCGTATAGCCGAGGCCGACCGCCCTCAGGCTGTCCAGCTCCGACGACAGAGCGAGCTTGCGGAAGGCGAGCAGGGTTCCGAGGAGAAGGCCGATCGGGATCCCGAGCGCGAGATATTCCGGCACGAGGTTGGCGAGCATCCGCCACACCACCCCGACCGGCCCGCCCTCGCTGACCACGAAATCGAACAGGCGAAGCATCTTGTCGAGGATGAGCAGCATCGCCGCCAGCGTCAGGGTCGCCAGCAAGGGCACGAGGATGAGCCTCGCGAGATAGCGGTCGATCTGGGTTGCCAGCGTCACGGCAAGATCAAAGAGGCGGTTTGATCCGCTTTTCAAGCGCAATTGCGCGCGGCGGCGGCGTTTTGGAGGCGGCCCGGGCGGCCGAAGGGCGGCGCGGCCCCTATCGTCGGCGGGTCGGCTTCGCTAGGTTCCGCCCATGACCGTCACCATCCGCACCGTCGAGGACGCCGCCGACCGCAAGGCCTTCGTCGACGTCGCCTACGCCCTCAACCGCGACGATCCGAACTGGATTCCGCCCCTGAAGACCGAGGTCCACGGCCTCATCGACCCGCGCACCAACCCCTGGTTCGAACATGCCGAGGCGCGCTTCTTCCTGGCCGAGCGCGACGGCGTTCCGGTCGGCCGGATCTCCGCCCAGGTCGACGAGCTCGTCCTCCGGCACATGGGCGCGGGCACCGGCCAATGGGGCATGTTCGAGGCCGCCGACGCCGAGGTCGCGGCCGAGCTCATCCACCGCGCCGAGGCCTGGTTGAGGGGCCGCGACATGACCCGCGCGATGGGCCCGTTCAGCCTCTCCATCTGGGACGAGCCCGGCCTTCTCATCAAGGGCCACGACCATCCGCCGATGGTGATGATGGGCCACAACAAGCCCGAATATGAAGCCTGGGTGGAGGCCGCCGGCTATGCCAAGGCCAAGGACCTCTTCACCTACGATCTCGAGGTCACCGCGCCCTTCCCGCCGATCGTCGAGCGAATCGTCCAGGCGGGGGAGAAGAATCCGCGGATCCGGATCCGGCGCACGGTCAAGAAAAGGTTCGAGACGGAAGCGGCGCTCCTGCTCGGAATCCTCAACGACGCCTGGTCCGACAATTGGGGCTTCGTGCCCCTGACCGAGGCCGAGATCGCTTATGCCGGCAAGAAACTGAAGCCGATCGTGCTCGAGGACATGATCCTCGTCGCCGAATATGACGGCGAGCCGGTGGCCTTCATGATGGCGCTTCCGGACATCAACCAGTTCCTGCGCGACCTCGACGGAAGCCTATTTCCCTTCGGCTGGGCGAAATTGCTGTGGCGGCTGAGGCGGATGCGGCCGGCCGGGGGGCGGGTGCCGCTGATGGGCGTGGTCAAGCGGCTCCACGCCACCCGGCTCGCGAGCCAGCTCGCCTTCATGATGATCGAGCAGATCCGCAAGGCCGGCACCGGCCATTACGGCATCAGCCGGGCCGAGGTCGGCTGGATCCTCGAGGACAACGGCCCGATGATCTCGATCGCCCAGGCGATCGAGAGCGACGTCAACCGCATCTACCGCATCTACGAAAAGCCGCTCTGAGCCCGCGCCGGCGCGCCGCAGTGCGCTGCGCTGCACAAGGTGACAGGCACCTGCTGCAACGCACAAGGTGACAGGCACTCGCTGCGCTGCACAAGAAGTCAGCGCCGGAACGCCTGCGGACGCGAAAAGGCCCGCGGGATCGATCCCGCGGGCCTTCGCTCCGTGCCGTCAGGCCCGCTTTAGCAGACGCTGCCCCGGCGGAAGAGGTTGACGATCGCGAGCAGGATGACCGCGCCGACGAAGGCGGCGAGGAGAACCCCGCCGTCGAGGGCGTTGTTCATGATGTTGCCGTCGGCGCCGAAGAAGCGGCCAAGCAGGAAGCTGCCGAGCAGCGAGCCGACGATTCCGACGACGATGTTGAGCAGGATGCCCTGCTGCGCATTGGTGCGCATGACGATGCTGGCCAGCCAGCCGATAATGCCACCGATAATGAGTGCGACGATGAGACCCATGAGCTTGTACTCCTACTGAATCTCCGGGCCCCTGTTACGGCCGCGGATCGCAGGACTAGACGCGCCGGGGCGGCGGAATGTTCCGTATCCGGTTCGGAGCGATTGAGGCCGAAGCCGTCATCCCGGGCTTGACCCGGGATCCATGAACGCCGCCGGAAACGAGCTTCCGCGGCCCGTGTTCATGGGGCCGGCTTTCGCCGGAATGACGAAGGCGTTCAGACGGGGGCGGCCGAATTGCGCCGGTGGTGCCAGGTGAAGATGGCGAAGGCGCCGCGGTGGGGGCGCCAGGCTTCGGCGAGCTCGCGGATGCGTTTCTCGGTCGGCTTGCCGTCGAGGCCGAGGATGCGGCCGGTCTCGATCTGGACGGCGAGGTCGCCCGCCGGCCAGATGTCGGTCCGCCCTTCGGCGAAGAGCAGATAGACTTCCGCCGTCCAGCGCCCGATGCCCTTCACCCGGACCAGCTCGGCGATCGCTTCCTCGTCGTCGGCGGGCAGTTTCGCGAAGTCGAGCCGCCCCGACACCACTTCCTCGGCGAGGCTGCGCGCATAGGAGGCCTTCTGCCGCGACAGGCCGGCCGCCCGAAGGGTCTCGTCCGACGCCGCGATCAGCGCTTCCGGATCGGGCGGGTCGCCGACCAAAGCGACGAGCTTCGCCCACATCGAGGCGGCCGCCTTGACCGACACCTGCTGGCCGACGATCGCGCGAAGCAGGGTCTGATAGCCCGGCTCGCTGATCCGGGGCTCGGGATAGCCGGCGGCGGCCAGAGCGGCGGCGATCCTCGGCTCGCGCGCCGCAAGCGCGTCCAGCGAAATCCTCAAGTCCTCGGCGGCGATTCCCACAATTGCTCCCTTGTCTTCGACTTCGCCGCCTAGCATAGCCTCGACCCATGGCGAAGCTGACCATCATCAACCGCGACGGCGCGGAGAAGACCATCGAGGGCAAGGACGGCTGGAGCGTCATGGAGAATATCCGCGACGCCGGCTTCGACGAGCTGCTCGCTTTGTGCGGCGGCTGCTGCAGCTGCGCGACCTGCCACGTCCATGTCGACCCTGAATGGCTGCCCGCGCTGCCGCCGATGGGCGTCGACGAGGACGACCTTCTCGACACCACCGACTTCCGGGTCGAAAGCAGCCGGCTCTCCTGCCAGATCAAGTTCGGCCCGGAATATGACGGGCTGAGAGTCCAGATCGCGCCCGAGGATCCGTTCTAGAAATCCTCCCCACGCAAAGCGTGGGGAGGGGTACCAGGCGAAGCCTGGTGGAGGGGTAGCGGACACGAGAATCGGGAGCCTCGCGCGCGACGGCGAAAGCTCGCGCCATCTACCCCTCCACCACCCTTCGGGTGGTCCCCCTCCCCATCTTCGACGGGGAGGATTTTCTACATCGCGAACCGCACCACCGCGGTCGGGACGGTCTTGCTGGCCGGAGTGACCCGCCACACTACTTTCTTGCCCGGTCCCGGCGCCATCCCCTCCTCGTTATTCTGCATGACCAGCTCGGCGTCGGTGGTGAAGGTGAAGGTGCCGTCGCGCTCCTTGGGTCCGGAATCGGGCTTGGCGGCGTTCGCCATGTCGGTCTGCTGGTCGCCGAAGGCGATCGCCATGATGCGGGCGGTCCGGTCCTTGCGGACCTCGACGGCGATCCAGGGAATGATCGACTTGGCGTCCATGTTGATCGGATAGACGAAGCTCCGGTCGAGCTTGCCGGTCATGGAATAATCGACCCTGAACTTGTTCTTGCCCAGATATTCGACCGAGCGATAGCCGACCTCCTTGGACAAAGCCTCGGCGATCGCCTTGGCCTCGGCGATCGATTTGGCGGATTCGGCCGCGGGGGCGGCAGGCGGCGGCGGCTCGGCGCTGTTGGCGATCGGGTCGCCATTCTCGTCGGTCGGGGTGCTTTCCCCCGATCCCGCCAGCCCGTCCTCCATCCCCTGCTGCATCGCGGCGGCCGGATCGAGCAGGATGACCTCGCCGACATAGGTGAAGGTGAAGCTTCGATCCTTGGCGATGTGCAGGGTCGAGACGAACTTGCCCGGGCTGAGGATGCAGGATGAAAGGACGAGCGCGGCGGCGGCCACGAACGCAAAGCGCATCAACGACATTTGTCTTACCCCCCAATTACCCCTGATCGGTTGCCACCGCATATAGCGCGACCGCGGCCGCGTTGGAAACGTTGAGGCTTTCCATCCGGCCGCTGATCGGGAGCCGGGCGAGAGCGTCGCAATGCGCCTCGGTGTTCGGGCGCATCCCCTCCCCTTCGGCGCCGAGCACCAGCGCCACCCGCGCCGGTCCGACCGCCTCGGCCAGGGTCATGCCGGCGTCGCCGGTGAGGCCGATCCGCCAGAAGCCCGCCTCGGCCATTTCGTCGAGCGCCCGGGCGAGGTTGACCACCCGCACCCAGGGCATTGTCTCCAGGGCCCCGCTCGCGGCCTTGGCGAGAGCCCCCGATTCGGGCGGGGCGTGCCGGTCCTGGGTGACCAAAGCGAGCGCGTCGAACGCCGCCGCCGAGCGCAGGATGGCGCCGACATTGTGGGGATCGGTGACCTGGTCGAGGACGAGCAGGGGGCGGCGCTCGGGCGAGTCCTGGAGGACATCGGCGAGCAGCAGATCGTCGAGCCGCTCGACCTCGATGACCAGCCCCTGGTGAGGCGCGTCCTTCGGCACCAGCCGGCCGAGGTCGGCGACGTCGGCGAAGGTGAAGGGCACGTCCTTCGGCAGCTCGACCTCCGCCGCCGCCTCGCGGGTCGCCCAGATCCGGACCACCTCGCGATCGGGATTGGCCAGCGCCGCCTCGACCGCATGGCGGCCCCAGAAGCGCGGACGATTCTCGGCCTTGGAGGCGGTTCGGGCTTTGCGGCGCATGAGCCGTCCATGGCGGGAGGCGCGGCGGCTGGCAAGCTCGTCGCCCCGGCGAAGGCCGGGGCCCCAGGGGGCGAAGAGCGCCGACGCCTTTCACCCACCGGGGTCCCAGCCTTCGCTGGGACGACGGGCCTGCAATTAATCCATGTTTATCCCCGTTATCCCCGTTATCCACAGGCCGGACGCCCCAGATAGCGCTTGGCGCGAATCGGATTCGGGTGCCAATGTCCTTCCTGTGGCAGGGCGCGGCCCCTCCGGAAACGGAGAGACGCTCCCAGGCACGGCCCCGCGGAGAGCGGCGGAAGTCTTCGGACGGAAGCTGGTCGAAGCGAGGTCCGGGCAACCGGAAGGAAGAAGCGCGAGGCGGCGGCGCAAGCCAAAGCCGAACCCACTTTCCTTCGAGGGTCCGGCGGAACCCGAAGCCCCCGGGCGGAAGGAACCGCGAAAGGACTTCTGAAAGGCTTCGCTTTTCGGATGTCCGACAGGGAACCTGAATTCCCGGCCGCAAGGCCGAGAAGGACGGTACCCGCCAGGGAACCGAAGCCGGCCGCAAGGCTGGGCGCGGGACCCGCAGGAACCGGAACCGGAATAGCAATATTCCTGCGAAGGAACCTGAGGGACCGACCGGGGCCGCAAGGCCTCGGCCGGAACCTCCCTGGGAAAGGCGGTCTCGCCTTCGGGCAGGACCAACGGACCTAGGGACAGTGGAGGCCGGCAGCGATGCCGGCCTCCATTTCGTTTTGGGGCCTGTCGCGGCGCCCCCCTCCCCGCTCCGTCACTCCCGCGACCGCGGAAAAGCCCTTGCGGCGCGGACGCCGGCTCCAGCCCGAAAAACCGGAACGGCGGCGCCCGCATTCCCGCCGTCGCGGGAAAAGGGGACCGTGGAAAAACGGGGACAGCATACATTTTCCAGTGCCGTTCCGGAGGGGTCCGACGCCAAGCCCTGGCTAAAAATATATGCTGTCCCCTTTTTTCAGCGGCTCGAATCCAGCGCGCCGGGGGACTCGGCTACCGCCCTGAACTCAGAAAACGGGGACAGCATACATTTTCCAATCGCTATCCGGGCCCGGATCGGCCGGCATCCGGCCGAGGCGAATAAATGTATGCTGTCCCCGTTT